>NZ_JAQDKY010000058.1:0-15366 GCF_027662325.1 Blautia faecis
CAGGGCTTTGTCTACAGTCTGAAATCCTCGCCAGAGAGCGGGGATTTTTTTCTGTATAAACAAGTATTAAATGGAATAAAAAAGACAGGCCGCAGCGGACCTGTCTTTTTGAAACTTCAGATGACAGAAAATCAGCAGATGCCCTGAGCTTTCATAGCATCTACAACTTTCTCAAATCCGGCGATGTTAGCACCGGCAACATAGTTGTCTTTCATACCATAACGCTTAGCAGCGTCATCAGCTTTGTGGAAGATGTCTACCATGATTCCATGAAGCTTCGCATCAACTTCCTCTGCTGTCCATGAAAGTCTCATGGAGTTCTGGCTCATCTCAAGAGCAGAAGTAGCAACACCACCAGCGTTAGCTGCTTTACCAGGCATGAACAGAACACCGTTCTCCTGGAGATAAGTTGTAGCATCAAGAGTAGTAGGCATGTTCGCACCCTCAACTACATATTTGCAGCCGTTTGCAACAAGTGTCTTAGCACCATCAAGAGCAAGCTCGTTCTGGGTAGCACATGGAAGGTATACATCACATTTGATGTTCCAGATTCCGGTACCTTCTGTGTAAGAAGCACCCTCAACACGGTCTGCGTACTCTTTGATACGTCCACGTTTTACTTCTTTGATATCTTTCACAATGTCAAGCTTGATTCCTTCCGGATCATAAATATATCCGTTGGAGTCACACATAGCAACAACCTTGCCGCCAAGCTGCTGAGCTTTCTCTACAGCATAGATTGCAACGTTTCCGGATCCTGTTACGATGAATGTCTTTCCATCAATAGAATCGTTATGTGCTTTCATGATCTCATCAAGCATATAAACAACACCATATCCGGTAGCCTGTGTACGGATCAGAGATCCGCCGTAGGTAAGTCCTTTACCTGTGAGAACACCCTCGTATAATCCGCGGATTCTCTTGTACTGTCCGAATAAATAACCAATCTCACGTCCGCCTACACCGATATCACCAGCCGGAACATCAGTGTCAGCACCGATATATTTGGAAAGCTCTGTCATGAAGCTCTGGCAGAATGCCATAACCTCTCTGTCAGATTTGCCTTTCGGGTCAAAGTTGGAACCACCTTTACCACCACCGATTGGAAGTCCGGTAAGGGAGTTCTTAAATGTCTGCTCAAATCCAAGGAATTTTAAGATACCCTGGTTTACTGACGGATGGAAACGAAGACCACCCTTATAAGGTCCGATAGCGCTGTTAAACTGTACACGATATCCCTTGTTTACCTGAACAACGCCCTTGTCATCTACCCATGGAACGCGGAAGGAAATGATTCTTTCCGGCTCTACAAGACGCTCCAGAAGGGACATGCTGCGGTATTCTTCTTCATTTTTGTCAATTACGACCTTCAGGGAATCCAGAACTTCCTTTACTGCCTGGTGAAATTCAGGCTCACCTGGATTCTGTGCTACGACTCTTTCGTATACTTCTTCTGTGTAAGACATTGTAATTCCTCCTCATCCAGATAGGTGTAAAATTTTTTAACGACGCTATTATACACTAAAGTGCTAAAAATGAAAAGAGTTTTTTTCATATTTCCAAAAATTTCATTAAGGCTTGCGAAAATGAGCCAAATATGAGATGATAGATAGCAAGAAATACATTATGCCGGAGCAGGAAAAAGACAGATATGCCGGACATAAGTAGTAAGATGAGGAGTGAAATAAATGAAAACATTCGAGAAGTCCAGTAAACTGGATAACGTACTTTATGATGTGCGAGGACCGGTAGTGGATGAAGCGGCCAGAATGGAAGAGGATGGAATGGAGATTCTGAAGCTGAATATCGGCAATCCATATCCATTTGGATTTTCTGCACCGCAGGAAGTAATTCTGGACATGCTGAGCAATATTCGTACCTCTCAGGGATATTCCGATTCCAAAGGAATCTTTTCCGCAAGAAAGGCCATTATGCAGTATGCCCAGCTTCGAGGAATTCCCGGGGTTACCATGAGTGATATTTATACAGGTAATGGTGTCAGTGAGCTGATCAATCTCTGTATGCAGGCACTTCTGGATAACGGGGATGAGATTCTGATCCCTGCACCGGATTATCCTTTGTGGACAGCTACTGCGACTCTGGCAGGTGGAAATGTAGTTCATTATATTTGTGATGAGCAGTCTGAATGGTATCCGGACATTGATGATATTAAGAGCAAGATCACAGACAAGACCAAAGCGATTGTTATCATTAATCCGAATAACCCTACAGGAGCAGTTTATCCCAAGGAGATCCTGGAGCAGATCGTGCAGATCGCAAGAGAGCACGAGCTGATCATTTTTTCAGATGAGATATACGACCGTCTGATCATGGATGGCTATAAGCATACTTCTATTGCATCCCTTGCACCAGACGTATTCTGCGTTACTTTTTCCGGACTTTCCAAGTCCCATATGATCGCTGGTTTCCGTATTGGATGGATGATCTTAAGTGGTGCCAAGAATAAGGCGAAGGGGTATATTGAAGGTATTAACATGCTTTCCTCCATGCGTCTTTGCTCCAATGTTCCGGCCCAGTCCATTGTACAGACTGCACTTGGTGGATACCAGAGTGTAAATGAGTACATTCAGCCAGGCGGAAGAGTTTATGAGCAGAGAGATTTTATCTACAAGGCACTCAATGACATTCCGGGAATCACAGCCGTAAAGCCCAAGGCTGCGTTCTATATTTTTCCGAAGATCGATACAGAAAAATTCAATATTCACAATGACGAGCAGTTTGCTCTTGATTTCTTACATGAGAAACAGGTGCTTCTGGTGCCGGGAAAGGGCTTTAACTGGAATTGTCCTGACCACTTCCGCGTAGTATATCTGCCGAATGTGCGTCAGCTGGAGAAGGCTATGGACAAGCTGAAGGATTTCTTGTCCACCTATAAACAGCGATAAGAAGATAATAAAACAATGGCAGTCACAGATTATCCATTTACAATGCCGGAGCAGAAGCATCCGCTTCTGACTCTGACAGCATTAATAATTGAGGGAGGAACGGATTATCGGACGGATTAAAAAGAAAGGAGTTTATTTGAATGACAGGATTTAAGATGAAAGTAACACCGGAAATAGAGAACCTGACGGAGGTTTGCAAGGAGCATTCCAGCCTGGATCTGTCTCTTTATCAGAAATACGATGTAAAGCGAGGGCTTCGCGATATCAATGGTAAGGGCGTCCTGGCGGGTCTGACGCAGATTTCCAATGTATGCGCCACGAAGGTGGTTGACGGCAAGGAAGTGCCCTGTGCGGGCAGTCTTTCCTACAGGGGATATGACATCAAGGAGTTGACCAGGGGATTTATTGAAGATGACAGATACGGCTTCGAAGAAACTACCTATCTTTTACTGTTCGGCAAGCTTCCGAATGAGGAGGAACTGGAGGATTTCACCAAGCTTCTGGCGAACCAGCGCTCCCTTCCTACGAATTTCGTAAGGGACGTTATCATGAAAGCACCGTCCAAGGACATTATGAATGCCCTGTCCAGAAGTGTGCTTACACTTTATTGCTATGACAAGGAGCCGGATGATATTTCCCTTCCGAATGTACTGAGACAGTGCCTGAATCTGATCAGTGTATTTCCTCTTTTATCTGTTTATGGATATCAGGCTTACAATCACTATGTATGCGGCAAGAGCCTTTATATTCACAATCCGAAGAAAGAGCTTTCCACAGCGGAGAATATCCTCCGTATGCTTCGCCCGGATAAGAAATATTCCCATCTGGAGGCGAAGATCCTGGATCTTGCCCTGATCCTTCATATGGAGCATGGCGGTGGTAATAACTCTACATTTACTACACACGTTGTTTCCTCATCCGGAACAGACACTTATTCTGCAATCGCAGCAGCTCTCGGTTCTCTGAAAGGTCCGAAGCACGGTGGTGCCAATATTAAGGTTGTAAGTATGTTCCAGGATTTGAAGAAGAATGTGAAGGATATTTCTGACGAAGAGGAAGTAAGAGAGTATCTGAAGAAACTGCTTCGCAAAGAAGCTTTTGATAAGAGAGGTCTTATTTATGGTATGGGACACGCGATCTATTCGGTATCGGATCCCCGTGCCCAGGTACTGAAAGGCTTTGTTGAGACTCTGGCCAGAGAAAAAGGCCGTATGAAAGAATACAATCTCTACGCGATGGTAGAGCAAATGGCTCCGGAGGTTATCGCCGAGGAGCGCCATATTTACAAGGGTGTCAGCGCAAACGTGGATTTTTACAGCGGTTTTGTTTACAGCATGCTGGATTTGCCTCTTGAGCTGTATACACCGATTTTTGCAGTGGCACGTATTGTGGGCTGGAGCGCCCACCGAATGGAAGAACTGATCAATACAGACAAGATCATCCGTCCGGCTTACAAGAACGTTCTGGCTCCGGCTGTATACGTACCGCTTAAGGAGCGTGAATAAGAATGACAGTGAAGCATCAGTCTTCCCTGGTCCTGGAGGGCGGGGGAAGCAGGGGAGTATTTACAGCAGGGGTTCTGGATTATCTTATGGAAAAAGAGGTGAAATTCCCATATGTGGTGGGTGTTTCCGCTGGTTCCTGCAATGCTCTTGATTATGTATCCTGGCAGCCTGGAAGGACCAGAGACTGCATGATCATAGAGGATAAGGCAAACAGCTATATTGCTACTAAGGAAGCTCTTAAGAAGCATGAGCTTTTTGACATGGATATGCTGTTTGACAAATATCCAAATGAATTGTTTCCGTTTGATTTTGATACTTTTTTTCAGTCAGATACGGAGTGTGAGCTGGTAGTGACCAACTGCCAGACTGGTGATGCGGAATATATGACTGAGAAGCATGACAGACGTCGCCTGATGGATATTGGAAGGGCTTCTTCCAGTATTCCCGTTGTAAGTCCCATGGTAGAGATTGACGGTGTTCCTTATCTGGATGGCGGCATTGCAGATTCGATTCCCCTGATCCATGCCATGGAGAAGGGATATCGAAAGAACGTGGTGATCCTTACCCGAAATATGGGTTACCGCAAGAAGAAACCGGGAAAGAGCACTCCGCTTTATGTGGCTGCATTTCGGCATTACCCGGAATTTTTGAACACTTTATATAATCGTTACCGCAGCTACAACCGGACTTTGGAGCTTCTGGAAAAATGGGAGAGGGAAGGACATATTTTTGTCATCCGCCCGGAAATTCCCACTGTGGGGCGTGCGGAGGCGAACAAAGAGAAGCTGATGGCGTTTTATCAGCATGGTTATGATGTGATGAAAGACCATTATGAGGAACTGCAGGCGTACCTAAGCAGGTGACGGGATCCTGACAGAACCTCTTGGAAAACAGGCGCGAGGTCATGTGAATACATGATTTCTGTGCATTGCAAAGCGCGTTGCCGGAGTCTGTTTGAAAAATCATTCCCGCAATCTGTATTACCATAGAAAATAAAAGAATTAAAGGATGTAACAGAATGTTTGAACGCTTTTTTCCAGATAAATATCTGGATTCAGCATATGTAGTCAACTATGAAAAACTATACCAGGAGGGATACAGGGGGATTTTGTTTGATATCGACAATACCCTGGTTCCTCATGGGGCACCGGCAGATCCGGAAGCTGTCCGGCTTTTTCAGAAGCTTCGTGACATTGGCTTTTCCTGCTGTCTGGTGTCAAACAACAGGAAAAAAAGGGTAGAACCCTTTGCCGCTTCAGTAGGCGCTCAGTTCATTGAAATGGCTGCCAAGCCGTCCAGAAAAGGCTATGAAAGGGCCATGGAGAGACTTGGAACGAACACAGGGAATACGGTCTTTATCGGAGACCAGCTTTTTACCGATATATGGGGGGCTAAGAATGCTGGCCTTCGTAATATTCTGGTAAAGCCGATCAATCCCAAGGAAGAGATCCAGATCGTGCTGAAGCGCTATCTGGAGAAAATTGTATTACATTTTTATACCAAGGAGGAGAAGAATTCATGAACCATATTGTGGTGATCGGATTTATGGGGTCTGGCAAGACAAGAGTGGGGAAACGTCTGTCCAGTGACCTGGGACTGACATTTGTGGATGTGGACAAGGTGATCGTTAAGAAGATGAACATGTCCGTAAAGGAGATTTTACAGAAATTTGGAGAGCCATATTACCGTGCTCTGGAAACTATGACTGTGAAAGCTCTGATTGAAGATAAAGAAAGAAAAGTGATTTCTCTTGGCGCAGGTCTTCCGGTTCAGGAGCAGAATGAGCAGTATATTAAGCAGCTGGGTACAGTTGTTTACCTGAAGGGGTCTGCTGAGACTCTCCGCAAGAGGCTTGAGGGAAATAGCAATCCTCTTCTGGAAGGCGAAAATCAGGATGAAAAGATCAAAAAGCTTCTGAAACAGCGTGATCCGATTTATCATAAATTTGCAGATATTGAAGTTGTGACAGGAGTGAAGCCTTTTGAGGAACTAATCAAGGAAATTGAAGGACAGCTTCCGTGAATACAAAAGTATTTTGCCATAATATATGGGAAAAACAGGAAAATTTGGCTGCATATGAAAAAAAGTAGTTGAAAAAATGGTACATATATAATAAAATATTTCTAGTCATAAGCACTATAAGGAGGAAAAATTAATTATGATTTCAGCAGGTGATTTCAGAAACGGTGTCACAGTAGAAATTGATGGCAACGTTTGTCAGATCGTAGAATTCCAGCACGTTAAACCGGGTAAGGGAGCTGCTTTCGTTAGAACCAAATACAAAAATATTATTACAGGATCCGTGTTAGAGAAATCTTTCCGTCCTACAGAGAAATTCCCTACAGCACGTATCGAGCGTGTTGATATGCAGTATCTCTACAGCGATGGCGGATTATATTACTTCATGAACGTAGAGACATTTGACCAGGTTGGTCTTACAGAAGAGCAGGTTGGCGATTCTCTTAAATTTGTAAAAGAGAATGAGATGGTTAAGATCTGTTCTCACAATGGCAATGTATTCGCTATTGAGCCTCCGTTATTCGTTGAGCTTGTAGTTACAGAGACAGAGCCAGGATTCGCTGGAAATACAGCTCAGGGTGCTACCAAACCGGCTATCGTTGAGACAGGAGCACAGGTAATGGTTCCGCTGTTCGTTAACCAGGGCGACAAGCTGAAAATCGACACCAGAACAGGCGAGTACCTGTCACGAGTATAAATAAATAACTGCGGAGCAGTTATTTATTTATGAGCAAGTAGCGGATGCGGATTGCGAATATCCGTTCTAAATCGCATAAGCTGTTTATTTATGTGCCATCGGCGTATGCCGGTGGCACATTTTGTTAATTTCAGACACATTTTATAAATTATTGTATACCCAAAATAAGGAGGAGCACAAATGGAATATACAACACTTGGAAAAACTGGTCTTAAGATTTCCCGTATGGGATTTGGCGGAATCCCCATCCAGAGAATTGACGCGGAAGGTACTAAGAAATTAATGCAGCAGCTGGCAGAAGAGGGGGTAAATTATATCGATACAGCCAGAGGCTACACGGTCAGCGAGGAGTATCTTGGTTATGCCCTTGAAGGAATTCGTGACAAATTTGTAATTGCCACCAAGAGTATGGCAAGAACCAGAGAAGCCATGGAAGCAGACATTGAGAAGAGCCTTGGCAATCTTCGAACCAATCACATTGACCTGTATCAGGTACACAACCCAAGCATGGAACAGCTGGACACTGTTATAGGTGAGGGCGGTGCCTTGGAGGCTTTATTGGAGGCGAAAGCAGCCGGTAAAATTGGTCATATCGGTCTGACTGCACATTCTACAGCTGTTTTTGAGCGCGCACTGAATCTGGACTGGGTGGAGACAATCATGTTTCCATATAATATCGTAGAAAACCAGGGCGACGAGCTGATCCGCAAATGTCAGGAGAAAAATGTGGGCTTTATTGCCATGAAGCCATTAGCAGGTGGTGCAATTGAGAATGGCACTCTTGCACTTCGTTATGTCTGTTCTAACCCGGCTGTTATTGTGGTAATCCCGGGAATGGCAGAAGTATCTGAACTGGAAGAGAACATTAAGGCATGCTCTGACACAGCACCTCTTACAGAGGCAGAGCTTGCAGAAATGGAACAGATCCGCCATCAGCTGGGCACCAATTTCTGCCGTCGCTGCAATTACTGTGCGCCATGTACGGTTGGAATCAGCATCCCAAGCGCATTCCTTTTCGCAGGATATCTGGAACGCTACAATCTGGCTGACTGGGCGAAAGACCGCTACGGCAGCATGGCAGTGAAAGCTTCTGCATGTGTGGGATGCGGCAAGTGCGAGACAAGATGCCCATATCATCTGCCAATCCGGGAAATGCTGAAGAAGGTTGCAGAAGAATTTGGAGAATAATAAAAACTGCCCTGTGCGACTCCAATGGTTTTTCAGATAATTTTGCAAAAAAAAGAAAAAATGTATTGACTCTATAGTAACTATATAGTTTACTATAAAGAAGCCTTAAGAAAACCTTATAGCAACTACAAAGTTGCGGATAAGAAAAATAAGTGATACTGACCACGGAGTGAACAGTATCGAATACACGAAAACAGGATCTGATCAAGGAGGATTATGATGAAAAAACTGGTGGTTATGGGATTAGCAATGGCAATGACAGCGGCTATGGTAAATGGTGTATGTGCTCAGCCGGTACAGGCAGCTGATGGAGAAGGACTGAAGGTAGCACTTTTACTTTCCGGAGCAGCAAATGACCAGGGCTGGAATCAGACAGCATACGAAGGAGCACAGAAAGCCTGTGAGAAATACGGATACGAACTGGCTTACACAGAGAACCTGGAAGTTGCTGATATTTCCGCCGCTTTTGCTGACTATGCAAGTGCAGGTTATGATGTGGTAATTGGTCACGGATATGAGTTCGGTGATCCTGCACTGGAAGTTGCAGAGACCTACCCAGACACCAAATTCATCTGCACAGAGGCTGACGCTTCCGCTGACAACGTAGCTTCCTACGTTATGGCATGTGAGCAGACCGCTTATGTAGAAGGAATCATTGCTGCTTCTACTTCTGAGTCTGGTAAACTTGGCGCCATCGGACCGATCCCTGGAGATTCCCTTGTAAAGATCATTAACGGATATGAAGACGGAGCAAAATCCGTAAATCCTGATATCGAAGTTCAGACAGCCTGGACAAACTCTTTTGTTGATACACAGCTTGCACAGGAAGCTGCAAAAGCTATGATCGACAATGGCGTAGACGTAATCAAGCATTGTGCAAATGCTTGCGGAAACGGTGCAATGACAGCAGCTGTTGAGGCTGGAATCTGGTGCCAGGGCGATTCTTACGATCAGAGCTCTTTAGCACCTGACAATATTCTTGATTCTGCAATTTACAATCTTGATGTTGTAATTGATACTGCCCTTGGCAGCGTTGCAGACGGAAGCTTTGAGGGAGATGTTTACAACCTTGGTATGGCAGATGGCGCAGTAGAAGTTCTCCTTTCCGACAATCTTTCCGATGATGTGAAAGCAACTGCACAGGATGCAATTGATAAGATCGTTTCCGGCGAGCTTGAAGTTGAGCGCGACTACACAATGAGACAGTAAGAAATCGGATTTGTAACCGCGGATTGAGATATCTGTTTTTATAAAAATGGCTCGCAATCTGAAATCCGGCAACTGATTGTTCAAAGACAAATGAAGCTGAAATGGAGGAAAGTTATCAATCAGTCAGTGGAGATAACCTTCCGAAGTTTCAGCTTTTTAAAACACTTTAATTATACGAGAAAAAGGAGAAAACCATGTCTCTTCTTCAAATGAAACATATCTGTAAATCATTTTCCGGCGTATATGCAAATGAGGATATCAACCTGACAGTAGAAAAAGGTGAGATCCATGCTCTCCTCGGTGAGAACGGAGCCGGAAAGACCACACTTGTTAATATTATATTTGGTCTTTACACTGCAGACAGCGGTGAAATTTTGTGGAAAGACAAGCCAGCGGATTTTGCCTCTCCAAGGGAAGCTATCGATGCAGGCATTGGAATGGTCCAGCAGCATTTTTCCCTGGTAAATAAAATGACAGTTCTGGATAACATTGTCCTGAATCTGAAGGACAACTCCTTTTTCCTGGACAGAGCTGCTGCAAAAAAGAAGCTGACTGATCTGGCAGAAAAATATGGACTCTATGTGAACCCGGATGCTGTGATCAGTGATCTGTCAGTGGGAGAACAGCAGCGCGTGGAAATCCTGAAAGCCTTATACAGAAACGTAGAACTTCTGATTCTGGATGAGCCTACTGGCGTGCTTACTCCTCAGGAGACCACACAGTTTTTTGACGTTCTCCGTAATCTGAAAAAAGAGGGCTATGGAATCATTATCATCACCCATCGTATGAGCGAGATCATGGCAATCAGTGACAAGGTCACCATTCTTCGGGATGGCAGACAGGTGGCAGATCTTGTGACAGCAGACACCAATCCGGAAGAACTGTCTGCATATATGATCGGACGGGAGTTGAATGAAGATTATCATATAGAAGGTTCTCCGAAAAAAGATATTATGCTGGAATTGAAAAATGTGTCCAATCATCACAGGAAACACAGCCGTCATAAGCTTGAGAATATCAGCCTTACCATTCACAAAGGGGAAATCCTTGGAATTGCCGGTGTGGAAGGAAACGGACAGAAAGAGCTTGCTGAGGTGATCACCGGAATTCAGAAAACAGGTGAGGGCGAAATTCTTCTGGACGGACAGAATCTGGCAGGAATCAATATCCGCGGACGTTATGAAGCAGGCGTTTCCTATATTTCGGAGGACAGATTGTCAGACAGTCTGATCACCGGAATGAACATTTCAGAAAACCTTGTTCTCCGGGAATATGGGAAGCTTCCATTTGCAAACCATTCTATTATAAACAAAGCAGCTATCCGTAAAAATGCAGCAGAAAAAATGAAACAATATCAGGTGCGCGCATCCGGAAAGTCGGGGATTGATACGCTTGTAAAGCTTTTGTCAGGTGGAAACCAGCAGAAGCTGATCATAGCCAGAGAGCTGAACGATCATGCAAAAGTGATCGTGGCAAGCCAGCCTACCAGAGGTCTTGACATCGGTGCTACAGAATTTGTCCGTCAGCAGCTTATAGATCAGAGAAATGCAGGAAAAGGTGTTATGCTGATCTCTGCAGACCTGGAAGAAATTATGGCGTTAAGTGACAGGATCGCAGTGCTTTTTGGTGGAAAAATCGTGGGAATCCTGAATAGAGAAGAAGCTACTGTACAGAAAATCGGCCTTCTCATGGGCGGAATTTCAGAAGAGGAGGCAAGATAATGGAGAAGGAAAAAAGAACAAGAGGGATTACAGATGTACTTCTGATTCTTGTGATTACAATTCTGGCAGGTACGGTTTTGATCCTTGCATGCGGCGCAAGCCCGATGGAAGCATACGGTCTTTTCTTCCGTGGAATCTTTGGAACACCTGCAGGATTTGCAGAAATTTTTGTAAAAGCATGCCCGCTGATCCTTACAGGTCTTGGCTGCGCAGTAGCATATCGTACCGGCTTTTTCAACATTGGTGCAGAAGGACAGTTTTATGTAGGGGCTATGGCAACTACCATGGTAGCTCTGAACTGGACGGCTGTTCCGGGAATACCAAGAATTATCCTTTCCCTGGTAATCGGATTTCTGGCAGGTGGCGTGTGGGCGCTGATCGCAGCAGTGTGCAAAGCGAAATTCAATATTTCCGAAATTATTGTCACTATTATGCTGAATTATATTGCAATTAATTTTCTTGGCTATGCAGTCCGTTCCTTCCTGATGGACCCGGAAGGAAATGTTCCCCAGTCTGCGAAAATTGACAAAGCCGTACAGCTTGGAACCCTGATTCGTGCAACCCGTTTTCATGCAGGTATTCTGATCGCAATCATCTGTGTACTTGTAGTATGGTTTTTCCTGGAAAAAACAACTATGGGATACGAATTGAAGGCAGTTGGGCTGAACAAACGTGGAAGCACCTGCAACGGTATTTCTGTTATGAAAAATATTGTGCTTTCCGCCTTTTTAAGCGGCGGACTTTCTGCAGTGGCAGGTGGAATCGAGGTTCTTGCCATTCAGAAAAAGCTTCTGGAGGGAATCTCCTCAAACTGTGGCTATACGGCTGTTTTGATCGCACTTGTGGCATTTAACAACCCTATTGGCGTATTCTTTGTGGCAGTGCTTTATGCAGCAATGCAGGTAGGTGCAAGCTCCATGCAAAGACAGCTTGGAGTACCGTCTGCAATCGTTAACATTCTAATCGGTCTGGTTGTTGTTTTGATCCTGGGAAGAGAACTGTTCCATTTCAAAAAGAGACAGGCAAAAGTTGGAAAAGGAGGAAATGCGTAATGCTTCAGCAGATTTTCAGTTTAAGCTTTATGACGGCTTTTCTGGCCGCAGCAGTTCGTCTGGCAGTGCCGCTTATGTATGGCGGAATTGGTGAGACCATTGCGGAAAAATCCGGTATTCTGAATATCGGAATGGAAGGTGTTATGCTCAGTGGTGCATTCTTTTCCTTCGCCGGTGCCTGGTATTCCGGCAATCTGTTTGTGGGACTTCTGTGCGGTATGGCAGGAGGACTTATAGTCAGTCTGCTTCACGGACTTCTATCCATTACGCTGATCCAGAACCAGTCTGTATCCGGTCTTGCCATCAACATGCTTATGCTTGGCGTCACCAGCTTTTTGTTTAAATTAATGTCAAATGGACAGGGCTATCAGCAGATCGAGACATTCCCAAACATTGCCATTCCAGGATTGTCAAAGATTCCGCTGATCGGAGATGCATTTTTTAACTGTGATTTCCTGACCTATATCCTTTATGTGCTCCTGATCCTGACCTGGATTTTTTACAAAAAAACCAATCTGGGACTGTCCTTTATGGCAGTAGGAGAGCACCCGCGTGCAGCAGAATCAGCAGGTATTCAGGTGAAAAAATACCGCTGGATCGTGATGGTGTTCAACGGAATCCTTGGAGGAATCGGCGGTGCATATCTGGTACTGGTACAGCTTGGCGTTTTTACGGAAAATATGATTTCCGGCCGTGGCTATATTGCTCTTGCTACAGTGATTCTTGGACGATACACACCTTTTGGAATGTTTGGAGCCGCTCTTTTGTTCGGAGCAGCCAATGCCCTGCAGATTCGTCTTCAGACCATCGGCGTATCCATTTCTCCGTTCCTTCTGGCAATTTTGCCATATGCGCTGACCCTTATTGCAATGCTTGGGGCTGCCGGAAAGAACAGTGAACCAGAAGCTCTTGCTAAGCCTTATGTAAAAGGCTCAAGATAGGAGTATCTATGGCAAATAAAGAGTATCTGAACGTAAATGAGCTGGCGACCTTATTCGGATTGAACGTGCAGACCCTGCATTATTATGACAAAATCGGAATTCTGAAGCCCAGCTACAGAGACCCGAAAAACGGATACCGGAAATATCGTTTTGATCAGACTTATAAGCTTGCATCCATCCGCTATATGCGAAAACTGGGCTATTCCATTGAGGCAGTCCGGGATTTTCAGGATACGAAAAGCCCTGATGAGGCGCTTAAAAGATTGAAGGAGCGTTCCGCAGCCATTCATGCCCAGTGGGAAGAGATGATGCGGATCGACCATGCAATTTTGCGAAAAATACAGTTTATTGAAGACTCGAAAGAGGAAATTGATTACGAAAACATTCAGGTGGTGAAATATCCGGAGCGAAAATATATTCCCATTGGAGATGAAGAGGAGCTTTATGCAGGCGAATCCTTCTACTTTTATCCAACCATTGTCTTTTATGGGGAAAATAGCAAGGAATTTGGAGCGCTTCTTACAGATGCTATTCCAGAGGAAAATGCGGAGATACGCACGATTCCTGCAGGAACCTATGTAGTGGGGTATCACAAAGGGGCATATGAACAGATTCAAGACAGCTTCAAAAGGATAAAGGAATGGGGACGGAATCTGAATCTGGAGGATACCATTCTGGCACTTAATATCATCGACCAGTTTGTGGAACAGGATAATGATAATTATTCTACCAGAATTGAGATCAGGATTGCAGATACAAAATAGAGGAAAAGCTACGCGAGAAAGAAAAAATGCAATGATTAGGAATGTGAGGGACAAAAAATGGCAGTAAAGATTTATCACGGAGATATTTTGTTTACACCGTCAAAAGACAGGTTAGAGATTCACGAAAACAGTTATATAATTGTGGAAGATGGAGTGGTTTCACAGATTTGTGAAAAGATTCCGGAACAGTATCAGGGCGCAGAGGTTGTAGATTACGGCGATAAGCTGATCATTCCGGCTTTTTCCGATCTTCATGTACACGGAGCCCAGTATGTACAGAGAGGAATCGGTATGGGCTGTCTGCTTTCCGACTGGCTGAATAATTATACGTTTCCGCAGGAATCCCGTTTCCAGAATATGGAGTATGCGAAAAACTGCTACGACGCATTTGTAGATGATATGCTCCGCCATGGTACTTTCCATGCCAATGTTTTTGCAACCATTCACCGTGAGGCCACAAACTATCTCTTTGATAAAATGGAAGAGAAAGGCATGTATGGTTATGTGGGTAAGGTGAATATGGACTGCAATTCCCCGGAATTTCTCACCGAGACCACAGAGGATTCCCTGAAGGAAACAGAGAAGTATCTGGCAGAACATGAGGGCAGCAAAAAGGTGAAAACCATTCTGGCTCCCCGTTTTGCCCCGACTTGTACCAAGAAGTTGATCGATGGACTTGGCAAGCTGGCTGCAAAATATCATTGTGGTGTGCACACCCATCTGGTGGAGTCTCTGTGGGAGGCACAGGAAGCTCTGAATCTGTTTCCGGGCTATAGTTCTGACGCAGAAATTTATGAGCGCGCAGGTCTGATGGATCACGGTCCGTCTATTTTCGCCCATGTTATTTTCCCAACTGAGGAAGATAAGCGGATTCTGAAAAAACATGGAAGCTTTTCTGTTCACTGCCCGGATGCCACTGTGAATATTATTGCAGGAATTATGCCGCTGCAGCATATGGAGGCTGAGGGACTGAAAATTGCCATGGGAACCGACATTGCCGGTGGCCACGGAATCGGCATCTACCGCCAGGTTGCAAGAGCCGTACAGTTATCCAAGCTGAAAGAATTCTACGAGCCACAGGAGAGTAAGACCATTACTATTACACAGGCATTCTATCATGCAACCAAAGAGTCTGGAAGTGTATTCGGTAAGGTTGGTTCTTTCGAAAAAGGGTATGCATTTAATGCCCTTGTGATCGACAATATGGAAGATCCATGGACCAAAATGACGGCAGAGGAGAAACTGGAGCGTTTCTGCTACATCGGAGATGACCGGAATATTAAGGCCAGATATATTGATGGGGAGCTGTTGGAGCAGGAATTTTAGAAATTTGCTATTTAGTGTGTTGGTCGTTATCCCGGACG
>NZ_JAQDKY010000059.1:0-5569 GCF_027662325.1 Blautia faecis
AGAACTTTTCAACACATTAAATAACAAGTTAAGGTATTTTCTTGTATGTGAAAATAGGCTATAATATAAATAATTCAAGCAAAGTAAACGAGGTGTACTATGGGAAAATATATAATGGCATTGGACCAGGGAACTACCAGTTCCAGATGTATTTTATTTGATAAAAAGGGAAATATGTGCAGCGTAGCACAGAAAGAGTACAAACAGTATTACCCGAAGCCAGGCTGGGTGGAACATGATCCGAAGGAAATCTGGTCCTCCCAGATTTCAGTGGCTACAGAAGCCATGAGTAAGATCAGTGTAGATGCAGAGGATATTCACGCTATCGGAATCACGAATCAGCGAGAGACTACGATTGTGTGGGATAAGAAGACAGGAGAGCCGGTTTATCCGGCAATTGTATGGCAGTGCCGCAGAACAGCTGATATGATTGAGAAGATGGAAAAAGACGGCATGTCAGAGTTGGTTCGAAAGAAAACCGGTCTGATTCCGGACGCCTATTTTTCTGGAACGAAACTGAAATGGATCCTGGATCATGTAGAAGGTGCCAGAGAGCGTGCGAAGAATGGGGAACTTCTCTTTGGAACAGTAGATACCTGGCTGATCTGGAAATTGACAAAAGGGAAAGTTCATGTGACGGATTACACCAACGCTTCCAGAACCATGCTTTTTGACATCCATGAGAGAAAATGGGATAAAGAGATTCTGGAATACCTGGATATCCCAGAGTGCATGCTGCCGGAAGTGAAGCCAAGCAGTTGTATTTATGGTTATACCAATGAGAACCTGATCGGGGGCAGAATCCCAATTGCCGGGGCGGCAGGAGACCAGCAGGCAGCTCTTTTCGGACAGTGTTGCTTTGAGTCAGGTGATGTAAAGAATACATATGGTACCGGCTGCTTTATGCTTATGCATACAGGAGATAAGGCAGTAGAGTCAAAGAACGGACTTCTTACCACCATTGCAGTGAAAGCAGACGGAACACCGGGATATGCCCTGGAGGGAAGTGTTTTCGTGGCAGGTGCTGCTATTCAGTGGCTGAGAGACGAAGTGGGAATTCTGGAGAGTTCCCCGGATTCTGAGAAATATTGTCTGTCAGTGCCGGACACAAACGGCGTATACGTGGTTCCTGCGTTCACAGGTCTCGGTGCACCATACTGGGATCAGTATGCAAGAGGCGCTATCCTTGGTCTTACCAGAGGCGCAGGAAAAGCTCATCTGGTGCGTGCCACGGTAGAGTCCCTGGCCTATCAGGTACACGACGTTCTGGAAGCCATGGAGAAGGATTCTGGCATTGATCTCAGCGCTCTCCGCGTAGACGGTGGCGCCAGCGCCAATAACTTCCTCATGCAGTTCCAGGCTGACCTTCTCGACACTCAGGTAGTCCGCCCTAGCTGCATCGAAACCACCGCCCTTGGCGCCTCTTATCTTGCAGGGCTCGCCACCGGTTTCTGGAAAGACGCCTCCGAAGTAAAAAGCAACTGGCAGATCGGCCGTCAGTTCACCCCACAGATGACAGAAGAGGAGCGTAAGAAGAAGCTGAAAGGGTGGAAGAAGGCTGTGAAGTGTACGTTTGAGTGGGCGAAGGATGAAGAAGAATATAAGTAAAAAATGCCACATAATCAGGAATTTATTTTTACACTTTACAATAAACGTGTGATTTAAAATCCACTTTAACATGTATAATAAAGAAAATAGATCTGACCATAGAGCAATTTCAGGTTTCCCAGAATCTCCTTTCTGCTCTATGGACAGTCTTTCAAGAAAGTAGCATTTACTTTGATCAAGACAGTTACTTTGAATAGGAATCAGCAGCTGACAGAAGAACAGAGTCGGCAAATTGAAAAAGCCACTAAAAGAGAAATTGTTAAGTTAAAAATGATTGTTTAAGAGGGGGAATTTTATTCTGCTTTCTTATACTTAATATAATTCACCACCATCATCGCTAACTTAAACGTTAACGCATCCTCAAAGGTTCGGATATCCAGCCCGAATTTTTTCTGCAGCTTTTCGAAGCGGTACACCAGTGTATTTCGGTGTACGTAAAGCTGTCTGGAGGTTTCGGAAAGATTCAGGTTGTTTTCGAAGAAGGTGCGGATGGTAGCGAGTGTTTCGTCATCAATAGAATCCAGAGTTTCTTCTTTGAAAAACTCATCGATAAACATCTCGCAGATCTCCACCGGCAGCTGATAGATCAGGCGACCGATTCCAAGACGGTTATATCCAAACACATTCTTGCCAGTATAGAAAATCTTGCCCACTTCTAAGGCAGTACGTGCTTCCTTGTAAGCATCCGGGAGCTGCTTCAGGTCATCTGCAATATTGCTGTAGGAAACCCAGGCGGAAGTCATGGCCTCTGTATTCAGCATGTCCACCAGCATATGGGCAATATCATCCAGATCGGAATAATTCTCAGAAGGCTGGAGTTCACGGAGAATAATAATTCCGGAATCGTCGATAGCAGTAATAAAATCTCTTGTTTTAGCTGCAAAAATATTACGGATGGTAGCCAGGGCATTTTCGTCCTTGCTCTGTTTGGTCTCCACCAGGAAAACAGCACGCCGTACAGTGGTTGTGATATGAAGCTTTTTCGCACGGTTAAAAGCGTCTACCTCAGAATAGGAGCCAAGGAGAAGATTCTGCATAAATACGTTTTTGTCGCTCTTTTCCATGTAAGCGGTAAGCAGGCTCTCAATCTGGCAGACAGCCAGTTCCCCGATGGTGGAAGCGGCCTCCGCATTTCCCCATACGATCAGGATATACTGAAGCTGGTGACTCTCTGTCACTTTATACAGCCGGCAGTTCATATTGGAAATACACAGCGCCTCATCTTCCTTAAATTCTTCCAGCTTCTCTTCAGATGGAAGGGCTCTGTCGCAGGTGCTGATATAAATAGTGTTATCTAAATTTACAAGGCAGAAATCCAGATGACTGATATTCTTCCAGTCTTCCAGACATTTCTGGAGAATCTGAAGTAATTTCATAGGTGTGCTCCTTTAGTAGAAAAGTAATAAAGTTTGCTCAAGGTGTGCGTACACACGAAGCGCGTCCGGCGTCTGTGGCTTGGACTTGCTAAGTGTCCGGGTGTGCATTCGCACTAAATTCGCACTGCACCTGTGGGCTTACGCTCATTAAGTGCTCATAGTATACCACAAAAAAGCCCCAGGGGAAAACCCCTGAGGCCTAACTAAATTCATCCTTCTAAATATTAGTTGCAGATAGTAAGCTCTGTCTCTTTATCGAAGAAGTGAGATTTCTCCATATCGAATGCGAATTTGATTGTATCGCCTGTCTTGGAGTTTGTACGAGGATCAACTCGTGCTGTAACCTGAGTTCCGTTTACATCGAAGTACAGGAATACTTCAGCACCAAGAAGCTCATAAACTTTAACTGTAGATGTCATTGGAACGCTTGGAGAAGCTTCGATGAACATCTGGGAATCATGAATATCCTCTGGACGGATACCAAGAACAACTGTCTTGCCAACATAACCGCCGTCTTTCAGCACTTTCGCTTTCGCTGCCGGGATAACAATGTCATACTCACCAACTTTAGCAATAAGGTCGCCGCCTTTTTCAGCAATCTGAGCGTCAAGGAAGTTCATCTGCGGGGATCCCATGAATCCTGCAACGAACAGGTTGCCTGGCTGCTCATAAAGGTGCTGTGGTGTATCAACCTGCTGAACAACACCATCTTTCATAACAACGATTCTGGTACCAAGGGTCATAGCCTCTGTCTGGTCATGTGTTACATAGATGATTGTTGCGCCCAGTCTCTGATGGATCTTGGAAATCTCGATACGCATCTGAACACGAAGCTTAGCATCCAGGTTGGAAAGAGGCTCATCCATAAGGAATACCTTAGGATTACGAACGATAGCACGTCCCATAGCAACACGCTGTCTCTGTCCACCGGAAAGAGCCTTCGGTTTACGATCAAGAAGTTTCTCAAGGTCAAGGATTCTGGCTGCTTCTCTAACAGCTTTGTCAATCTGATCTTTCGGAACTTTACGAAGTTTCAGACCAAATGCCATGTTATCATATACTGTCATATGAGGATACAGAGCGTAGTTCTGGAAAACCATTGCGATATCACGGTCTTTCGGCTCTACATCGTTCATAACCTTGTCACCGATCTTTAATGTACCACCGCTGATCTCCTCAAGACCTGCGATCATACGAAGTGTTGTAGATTTTCCACATCCGGATGGTCCAACGAAGATGATGAACTCTTTGTCTTCGATTTCAAGGTTGAAATCTTTAACTGCCTGGAAACCATTCGGGTAAGTTTTGTTAATGTGCTGTAATGATAAGCTTGCCATGATTTTTCCTCCAAATTTCTCAATTAATTATTATAATCAAAATTGTTTCGATGCTTTTTTCATCTGATGTTAGTATAGCGAAAACCACCCAAAAGGGCTAGGGCAGAATCGTACAAACTTTTAAACAGTTTCTTGTCAATCTGACGAAAAAGCAGTAGCCTTTGGCGCCCGCTTCTCATTTATGAACATTCCTTGTAGTAATTTTGCATGAAAAAGCTGTTGAAACCAGTCGCATTTGCACAAAAACAGGTAGTAGATGTTCAGTCCGCAGCCATGCAGAGTCTCGTAATTTCCCTGACCTTTGGCAATGATCACGTCAGCATTATATAGAAGTTCTCTGGCGTGGGTACTGATCCCGTGAAGCCAGGTACCGCCTACGTCGTTTCCGTTTCCAAGTACAGGCACAACATCAGTAAGACCGCAAAATTCAGCGTCCTCCATGGTTGCGTCATTTCCAGCGGGCAGTCCGCGTACTAATGCTGTGATCCGTATATTTGGAAATATCTTTTTCAGAATCTGGATGGCAATTTTGTCCAGAACGATCTCACCGCAGTTATCGGTAATATATACAACATTCTCTGCCTTTTTCATATCCTGGCAGAATTGACGATATTCCTGTTCGTCAAGATCATCCTTGTTTTCACTTTTAATAAGAGAAAGTGCAGTTTCCTTGCTGACTTCCGGAAGCGCCGCAAAGTCGATATAGTTGCCGGTGCGGGCATAAATAAGTGCGGCTTTTAAGGGATCTTCTGAATAACGGATAGTGGAACGAAGCTCAGCTTCCAAATCCAGCATAAGCTGGTCATATTCTTTGTTGATCCGGGTGAAATCTTCCATAGGAACGCCCCAGAAGGAACAGTAGAATTTCTTCAGTTCTGTGGAGATGCTTGGAACGCAGTCGTCATCCTTTGGATGTTCAAAACGCTGGCGGATTGCTTCCATATATTGTTTTTTTCTGTCTTCGTCGTTAAAATGACGAATTTTTGCTTCCTGTTTGCGTATCTGACAGGCCATACATTTTGAATTTAATTTCATTCGTACCTCCTGAAAATAAGTTGCTGGCTAATTTTTCAATAACATTATTGAAAGATGCCAGGGCAAAAGATATTTTGACATTCACATCATTGAAAGAAACTATAATTAATGAAATGAGTGTCAAAAGGTCTTTTGGCACTCATTTGATACCCGGATTGCTACGCAGCTGCGCTGCTCCCGCAATCCTTCAAATATTCGAAATCCGCTGATTTA
>NZ_JAQDKY010000059.1:5579-15274 GCF_027662325.1 Blautia faecis
GTTGACACTGGTATCATAATTACTTACATTATAGCAGAAATTGTCTGACAGAACCAGAGAATGTTTGAAAAATAAAGTCACTGTTCACTGGTAACGTTCCGCGAGGCGTTTTTTGTGAACAAAGTTCACAGAAAACCCGAGAATTAAGTTTGCGCAGCAAACGCTACTTCTTGTGCTTGTCACAAGAAGGTTCGTCTTTCTGTGCTTCGCAAAGCGCGTTACTGCGAACGGAGCGAACAGTAACAAAATAAACTTGTACGTTATTTGAAAGGTTGTATGTCATAAAATGTATTATAGAGAGAAAATAATATAGAAAAACGTTTAATTAGACGAAAAATATAGTGATAATCCATAAAAATCAAGTATATAATCTATAAAAAAAGCTGAAAAAAATAAATAGTATTTACAAAATCCATTTGACGTGCTACTATCAGTTTAAAGATAAGTAAAACGATTAACGAGAAACCAGTAAACTAAAAGAAAAACATGGAATTAATCCGGTTTTTTATTTTTTACAAAGAAGATTAAACGATTAATTAAAATCGGCAAAGGCAGGTGCAAATATGAAAAAACACTTGAAACAGTTGGATCTGAAGAGAATCCGGATCACAGACAGTCTGTTTGGGGAATATGTGAATAAAGTAAGCGAGAAGATCATTCCCCATCAGTGGAAAATTCTCAATGACCAGCTGGAAGATTCAGAGCCTACCTATTGTATCCATAATTTCCGTATTGCCGCAGGTGAAGAAAAGGGAGAGAGAAAAGGAGTTGTTTTCCAGGACACAGATCTTTACAAATGGCTGGAAGCGGTTGCCTACACCATAGCAGGTGGCCGTGGGGAGCATCTGGAAGAGCTGGCAGATCAGGTTATTGATCTGATAGGGAAAGCACAGGAACCAGATGGATATCTGAATACTTATTTTTCCGTAAATGCCCCTGCGAAGAAGTGGACCAATCTGGTGGAGGGCCACGAATTGTACACAGCCGGACATATGATCGAAGCTGCTGTTGCTTATTACCAGGCTACAGGTAAGGAGAAAATCCTTAATATTGCAAAGAAAAATGCAGATCTCATATGCAGGGTGTTTGGTACAGGAAAAGGCCAGAAACGAGGTTATCCGGGACATCAGGAAATTGAACTGGCCCTGGTGAAGCTTTACCGGGAGACCGGAAAGAAGATTTATCTTCAGCAGGCCAGGTATTTTATCCAGGAGAGGGGCAGGAATCCTAATTATTTGCAGGCAGAAATTGCGGGAAGAGGACATCCGGAATTTTTTCCGGAGTTCGAGAGGTACGATCTGGAATATTCCCAGGCTCACAAGCCTCCTGTAGAGCAGGATGAGGCAGTTGGACATGCAGTAAGGGAAATGTATATGTGCTCCGCAATGGCTGATCTGGCCGGAGAAGATGCCGATTCAGGGCTTATGGAAGCTTGCAGCAGAATTTGGGAGAACATGACGACACGGCGGATGTACATTACAGGAGGAATCGGAAGCAGCGGCTTCCGCGAGCGGTTTACTACAGATTACGATCTTCCAAACAGTACCAACTATTCTGAAACCTGCGCATCTATCGGTGTGATGATGTTCGGGCAGAGAATGGCAGCCATCACAGGAGATGCTTCTTATTATGACTATGTAGAGAAAGCGTTGTATAACACTGTGATTGCAGGAATCAATATTGCAGGAGACCGGTACTTTTATGTAAACCCACTTGAGGTGGTTCCGGAATTTTGCACAGAGCACACTTACATGGAGCATGTGAAACCGGTAAGGCAGAAATGGTTTGGAGTTGCCTGTTGCCCGCCAAATGTGGGAAGAACCCTTGCTTCTTTGGGACAGTACATATACGCAGAAGATGAGGAAGGGGTTTATATTAACCAGTTTATCTCCTCTACAGCAGATACAGAAATCAAAGAGAGCCGTATGAAGATAAAAATGGATTCCACGCTTTTGCAGGATGGAAAGGTTCAGCTCCAGGTGCAGTCGTCCGGACCAGGAATCCTGAACATCCGCATTCCCTGGTACAGTGAGAAATGGGAATGTGTGCAGAATGGAATTTCCATAAAAACGCAGCCTGACAAAGGCTATCAGAGGCTTTGCATTTCACCGGGAGACACACGGATCAGTATTGATTTCCATGTGGTTCCCAGATGGATGGGAGCCAATGACCAGGTGAGGGCAGATGCAGGAAAAACAGCCCTGATGAAAGGTCCGCTGGTGTATTGCCTGGAGGAAAAAGAAAACGGCAGATTCCTTTCAGAGATTTTTGTAGAAGAGAACACTTCGATAGAAGAAAACGCTCCCGCAGAAGAACTGGTAGGAAATGTTCCAACTCTTTCCTATAAAGGAATACGTGTAAGAAACAAAGGTGCAGACGGCGAAAATCAGTTGTACGGAAGTGTAGAGCTGGAAAAAGAAGAAGTTTCTCTGCGGGCCGTTCCGTATTGTATGTGGAACAACCGGGGACAGGGGGAAATGCTTGTATGGCACAAGCTGCGGATATGACAGTATTACAGATTAACTTTAAAACAGTAAATGTTTACAGCGGCCAGGCAAAGCCGTTATAATAAGATTAAGAAAAGGAGAAGTAGTATGAAGAAAAAACAGTTATTGGGGATTTTACTTGCAGGTACAATGATGGTTGGAGCAGCAGTTCCGGTTTTTGCAGCAGATGGTGACAGAGTAAAGATCACATATGCACAGTGGGGAAATGAAACTGAGACAGCAGCTACACAGGCAGTTGCTGATAAGTTCAACAGCGAACAGGACAAGATCGAAGTAGAAGTAGTGAAGATCGATCACGATACCTACGTTACCAAGCTGAATGCCATGGCTACAGCTGGTGAGCTTCCGGATACCGGTATTATGAGTGAGGCCGGCGTGCTGAAATTTGCAGAGAACGGACTTCTTGCAGACATCAGCTCTATGTATGGTGAAGGCGATGCCAAACCTCTGGATTGTCTGACATTCCGTTACGACGGCACACCAGTTGCATATTCTGCAGCAAACGAAGTTCTGAACCTTTGGTACAACAACGATCTTCTGAAAGAGGTTTGTGAGAAGCAGGGAATCGATCCTTCAGAGGTGACTCCTCCGGCAGATGCTGAGGATGCATGGGATTGGGATACTTTTGTCCAGACAGCACAGAAGCTGACTCTGGATATCAATGGAAAGAATGCTTTGGATCCTGATTTTGATCCGGACAATGTAGATATTTACGGATGTACCATTAACACACTGCCATGGCAGCTGGAAGTATGGGCAAAATCCAATGGCGGCGGATATTACAGCGAAGATGGCTCTGAATGCACCATTGACTCTCCGGAAACGGTAGAAGCACTTCAGAGAATCGCAGATCTGTCAGACGTTTACCACTGCGCACCTCCTGTAACAAGTGCTGCTAATGCTCTGGAATCCTCCCTTGGAAGCAAAAAGGTGGTTATGGCAACAGACGGTGCATGGAACGTCGGCACCTTCCTTGGACCAAGCGCTGATTTTGATTACGGTGTAGGTGTTCTGCCTTACATGAAAGAAAAAGTTACTATCTGTACTGGTGGACCAAACGTGGTATTCTCCACAACAGAGCACCCGGAAGAAGCTATGGAATGGCTGAAATGGTATTATCAGGAAGAGAATTCCTGGTCCCTGATCGAGGCTGGAACATGGATGCCGATCCTGGATTCCTGGTACACAGATCCTGAGAAAACAGATAAATGGATCAGCAACCCGAACTATCCGGATAAAGACATGTACAAGAGCGCAGTTGTGGATTATGCTATGAACAACGCACAATCTACCTCCTGGTATTATGTAAACGGAACTGAAGAGTTCAACGCCACACTTGATTCTGTATTCTCCAGCGTATGGGCTGGTGAGGAGACCATGGAAGAAGCGATTAACGAGAACCTGGAAGAGCTTCAGGATATCTTTGCTGAGAACAATGGCTGATCGGAGCTGTTCATACAGGCTCTAGAGCTGGTTATTTTATAGCAAAATAGTGAACGAAACAGTTACTGATAATAGGTAACATGAAGCAGCAGTGAAAATCTGCTGAAAAATAGGAAAAGCAACTGGACTGACCGGTTACTGTCCAAGGATATTATTTCATATTACTGACAGATACCGGTCAGCTCCCTTTTAAGAGGTGCGGGCATGAAAGCAAATAAGAAAAACAAAATAAAAGTGACATCAAGGGCCGGTAGAAAAGAAGAAAGGACCGCTTATCTCTGTCTGATACCGGCATTCCTTGGAGTAAGTCTGATCAGTTATCTGCCGACACTGGCAGTATTTGTTTTAAGCGTATTTAAGTGGAATGGTCTTTCCTCACCGGAGTTTGTAGGTCTGGAGAACTTCCAGCGTATTTTTACAAAAGATATTTATTTCGCAGATTCTATAAAAGCGACAATTTTGTACGCTCTTCTGGCTGTGGTAGGCGCTATTATCTATTCTCTTCTGGTAGCCCTGCTTTTGAATATGAAAATATGGGGACGGACATTATTCCGTTCTGTTTTCTTCATTCCATACCTTTTGCCTGCAATCGGTGTTTACAAAGGATGGCAATGGTTATATGAAGGTAACTTCGGACTTTTTAACTTTGTCCTTCGAATGGTGGGACTGAAACCTCAGAGATTCCTGGACAGTCCGAGTCAGGTAGTACCTTCCCTGGTAGTAATTGCAATCTGGACAAGCGGCAACCTGATCGTGGTTTTCCTTGCAGGACTTCAGAATGTACCGCGGGTTTACATGGAAGCAGCGGAAATTGATGGTGCAAATGCATGGCAGCGCTTCTGGAACGTTACCATTCCAAGCATTTCCCCGATTATTTTTTACAACGTGCTGACTGCCCTGATCACACACCTGCAGGTTATCAACCCGGCGCTGGCTCTTACAGATGGCGGCCCAGGAAAAAAGTCCATGTTTATGTCCTATGTTATTTATCTTTATGCATTTAAGAAAAACAAACTGGGATATGCAGCTGCTTATTCTGTGATCTTCTTTATCCTGGTTGGAATTTTTACGGCAGTACTCTTTAAGACGCAGAAAGAACAGATTTTCGGAGAGGGGGAATGAGAAATGGCTGGAAAAATGGCAAGCAGAAAGAAAAAAGAAAAAGCCTTTAATGTTCTGGCGTTTTTCATTGTACTGATTCTGGCTGCATTGGTACTTCTTCCCATCTGGTGGATTTTCCGTTCTTCCCTGATGAGCACGGCAGCATTGAATGAATATCCGCCTTCCTTTATTCCTCATGAGTGGCTCTGGTCAAACTATTCCAAAGCGCTGGAGACTTTTGAGTACTGGACTTATTTTAAGAACACATTCACCATTATCATTCCGGCAGTTACCTTTGGTACCATCACTGCGATTTTTTGCGGATATGCCTTTGCAAGACTTCGTTTCCGCGGGAAAAAGCTGATCTTCAACATCTGTGTTGGCACGATTCTTCTTCCGGGAATGGTAACCTTGATTCCTCTGTATATTTTCTGGACAAAGGGAATGGGACTGGGTGATACATATTGGCCGTTGATCTTGCCGTTCTTAACAGGTGGTGGTTTTTTCAACATTTTCCTGATCCGGCAGTTTCTGATGACGATTCCAAAGGAACTTGATGAGGCGGCTTCCATTGACGGGGCTGGAAGAATGAGAATCCTATGGACAATTCTTGTTCCTTCAATTAAACCGGCGGTAGTTGTAGTTGGAATGATGCTGTTCATCCAGATATGGAACGACCTGCTTCAGCAGATCATTTACATTAACAGCATGAGCAAATTTACCTTTGCCATTGCGCTGACCAACTTTACCGGCTCATTCGGAACTAACTGGCCGGTGGCACTGGCAGCCACGTTTATGACAATCCTTCCTGGTATTGTGATTTATATCTTCGGGCAGAAGAGCTTTGTGGAAGGAATTGTGCTGACTGGTATGAAAAATTAAATTATAACAATATTAACATTTTCAGGCAGGGCGGTGGTCCTGCCTGTACGAAATTTAAAATGAGGATGTAAAAAGCCTCTTTTTCAAACACGCTCTAAGACAATGCTTTGTGGGGTGTATGAAGAGGCTGTAATCAGGCAGTAATTTTGAGGAAAAGCATATGAGACTGACAAAAAGATTCATGGACTGGTATCAGGGAAATAATGATAAGGAGAAAGAGACGCCAAAGGGCGGTGTGAAGAGAGTTGGTTATGTACTCTGGAATTACGCCGGCAGACTGGTTGGGGCAAATGTGCTGTTCCTTTTGTGCTGTATTCCAATCGTGACGATTCCGGCAGCTCTGTCAGCACTGAACCGTTATCTTTCGGCGATTTACCGGGTAGGATATGGTTTTTCCCTGGAGGATTACTGGAAAGAATTTAAGTCTGATATTCTGAAAAATCTTCCGGCGGGAGTGCTCACCGGCGCTCTGGGATTCTATTCCTGTTATCTGCTCAGTCTTGCTGGAAATTTCGGCAAGGGAACTACCCATGATGTGCTGATTGGGTGTGGGATTGGTGTAATGATCTTTGCCATACTTATTGGTGGATATTATTTTGTAATGTCCGCTATGTTAGACCTTGGCGTGGGGGTATTGCTGAAAAATACATTTCTCATTATGGTATTGGAATGGAAGCTGAGTATGGTGATCGTAATCACTGTGGTAATTGCCGGCGGAATTTTGCTGGCACTGGCACCATATTCTCTGTTTCTGCTGCTTACGATCGGCGTTTCTTTTCCGCAGATGGTGATATATGCCTGTGTGGACAGGGCCGTGGAGCGAAGGGTGCTGCAGCCCTTTGAAAAATTACAAAGTAGAAGAGCAGGGGAGTAGAGATGGCGATTGTGGCTGTGAATAAAATATGATAAGATTGTGATAGAAAGAATTAATAAAAAAACCGGAGGGAGAAGTTCCATGCCGACCATAAAAGAAATTGCAAAAGCCTGTAACGTATCAGTTGCGACTGTTTCCAATATTATAAATCATAAAGGCAGCGTTGGTGATGCCACCAGGGAGCGTGTAGAGAAGGTGATTCGCGAGATGAATTATACGCCTAATTATGTTGCCAAAAATCTGAAAACCAAAAACACCAGAAGTATCGGTGTTATTGCAGAAGATATGACAGTTTTTGCTCTTCCTGATATTATCGACGGCATTACGGAATACTGTGAGGAAGCTGATTACCAGATTCTTCTTGTAAATCTCCGTCTTTATAAGAAATTCCAGGATAATTATTACCGTGATAACCGTCACAAAGAAATTGTACGTCAGGAGTTCCAGAAGCTTCTGGCAAAGCAGGTCGAAGGAATTATTTATGTGGCTGCCCATGAGCGCCTGATCGATATTATCCCAGAGGATCTGCCCATTCCAACGGTAGTTGCTTATGGCTTTACTGGCAGTGGGAAAATCCCATCTGTAGTGGTGAAGGATATCAAAGGTGCCCATGATCTGGTCAGTTATATTGTTTCCAGAGGACACAGGAAAATTGGTGTTATCGCAGGTAAGAAGGAGAGTATTCATACCCAGTCCCGTCTGGAGGGCTACCAGAAGGCTTTGTTCGAAGGAGGGATTCTCTATGATCCGGATATGGTTACTTATGGGGACTGGGATCGGCAGAGTGGCTATGAGAACACGGATATTCTTTTGGAAAAGGGTGCAACAGCTATTTTCTGTATGAATGATTTCATGGCTGGTGGAACCTATGACCGTTTGGAAGAGCTTGGGCTTCATGCTGGGAAAGATGTGGCTGTGGCTGGCTATGATAACCGTGAAATGGCATGCTATGAAAAGCCGCCGCTTACTACCATGGCTCTTCCTCTTCATGATATTGGCTATAAAGCCTGTCAGATCATTATTGGGATTCTGACAAAAGAAGAAGTGGAGTTGGATAATGGAAATTGCTTTGTGGAGTGTATTCCTTGTATTCGGGAGTCGGTGAATGCGGTGGAGGCATAGAGAACGGTATTTGCTATTTAATGTGTTGAAAAGTTCTTCAGGAGGGACGCATTGTCCAAATGCGTCCGGAATAACGACCAGCACATTAAATAGCAACTTTTTTAAGAAATCGCAGCTTCAGCGAATGCAGTTGTAACCAGGTTTTCACAATCTGCCCTGTCAGATAATTCTCCTGCACTCTCCAGAATATCCTGCAAAAGTTCAAAACTATCTTTTTCGAATATCAGATTCTCTTTCCAGGTATCCTGCTCATAATAACGCTTGACAATTGTGGTAAGGGTATCTATATCTGTTTCCGGGAATTGAGGGGAAATCACCTGCGCAATTTCCTCAGGGGAATGGCTTTGTACATAGTCCATGCCTTTTTGAAGGGCGTTTGTGAAGCTCTGGATAATCTGTGGGTTTTCGTTAAGAAAGCTGGTCTTTGCACTGTAAGAGGTATAGGGGACATAGCCGGAATCCACGCCCAGAGAAGCCACTACATAGCCTTTTCCTTCTTTTTCCAGGGCGGTTGCAGAAGGCTCAAATTCAACAGTAAAATCTGCTGACATGTCGCCGGTAAATGCAGCTGCAGTGGAACCAAAATCAATACTCTGGTCGATTTCCAGATCCGACGCCGGATCAATATTATGATTCTTTAAAATGTACTCAAATACCATTTCCGGCATGCCACCCTTACGACCACCAAGAACTCTCTTATCTCTCAGCTCATCCCATGTGAAATCCGGCATTTCTTCTCTTGCCACAAGGAAGTTTCCAGCCCTCTGGGTGAGTTGTGCGAAATTCACAACCGGATCAGTGGCACCTTCCTGATAGGCATAGATAGATGCCTCGGCCCCCATAAATCCAATATCAGCTTCTCCGGAAATGACAGCAGTCATAGTCTTATCCGCACCAAATCCTGTGACAAGTGTCAGATCTAGCCCTTCCTCTGCGAAATACCCTTCTTCAATCGCCACATATTGCGGTGCATAGAAAATTGAATGCGCCACTTCGTTTAAGGTAACCTTTGTAAGCTCCTCTTTTGATTCTCCATTCTTTGCAGCAAAGACTGTGGCTGGCAGTGCAGTTACTGCAAAAATCACAGCTGCTGCCAGTGAGATCCATTTTTTATTCTTCATACAGAGACTCCTTTTTGACTTCTGCTGTTAGGATATGCAAAATATGGGAAAGATGTTCGTAATAAGTATATTGCAAAGCTTAAAAAGAGGGTCGAGAAAAGTTATTTACCTGCCTTTTCTGATAAAATTTGTAATTGGATTTTTAACTTTCCTAACAGTTAAAAAATATGAAATGTATTTAACAACAATTCAATTGTGCTCATCTGTCAATTCTGCTATGCTTTAATCACAAAAGCTTTTGGAATTTTAACCGAATAAGTTGCGAAGCAGCATTCGGTTATGAGCAAGTAGCGAAGCGGACCTGGAATATCCGCTTGACTCAGGAGAAAAATATGATGAATATTGGAAATGTGATTAAAAAATATAGAAAAGAATTAGGTTACACGCAGGAAGAAATGGCAAAACGTCTGGGAGTAACCACTCCGGCGGTGAATAAGTGGGAAAATGGAGTTTCCCATAGTTAAAGATACCACACCAAATATGATGAACCCACGCTTATACACTACCAGCTATAATAAACCGCAAGGACAGCAATTTGATGATACTGCTGTCCTTTCTTTTATAAAATTGCAGTACACATAAAAAAGCTGTAAAATGATAAATATATTTGTCCTTGTAACAATTCTCGGACATTTGCCTGTTATA
>NZ_JAQDKY010000006.1:0-132436 GCF_027662325.1 Blautia faecis
GAAAGCAAGAATTGAACTCTAATCAATAAATTTATTAAAATACGGAGGTGATGATGTGATGGGACATTAGCTGTTTTTGATATAGAAGAATCCGGCAAGCAGATTGGAGAAAAGTTATTTCTGCTTCTTAACGAGGAACAAAAGAATGCTCTAATGCAATATATTTTGGAACAAGGAGCCTGTCATGGAACGGTATTCAATTCCTGTCACACTTCCTTCGCAGCAAAGAAAAATCCTCTAACAGAAATACAGGAAGGCGAGCTTTATCTATGCCTGGAACACCGCACTGTCAGGGTTAGGGAACGGATGATCAACCTGACAAGTAAGGAGTTTGATATACTGGCATTGCTCATTGCCAATCCCAAACGTGTTTTTACTTACGAACTGATTACCGATTTGGTTTGGAAAGAGGATTGTGATTTCTATTCGAGAAAAGCGATTCATAATCATATAAGTAAGCTGCGTAAGAAGTTGCGCTTTGAACCGGATCTTCCAAACTATATTGAGAGTGTCGCCGGGATCGGCTATAAATTTGAACATCTATAACATGAGCCCACAAGGTGTTGTTTCCCCTTGTGGGCTTGCTTTTTGCAGCATATATTCTAAGAGCGGAATATGTAGAAAATTGCGAATATAAAGAGTAAAAAGCGAATATCTGCGGACTGATAAAGGAAACATAACCGATATAATTTTCTCCCAAGGAGGTATCAAGCAGCCGATTCAGGTTCCTCCTTGATGGGAGGAAATGCCTATGCGTCTATGCAACACAGATCTGCAGATAAACTGCTTTACATTCAGTCACCTATACGTCGTAGTCCAGCTCGTATGGATTGCGGCGTTTTTGGTTTCGACAAAGTTTGAGCATTTTCGCTGTCAACCTCCCGGAAAAATTTCATACTGCTGCTTTGGCGCGCCTGTTCTTTGTACGGGCGCGCTTTTTTGTACCCTTTTTTTAATCAGAAAGAGACTTAGACCTTATCGCTGCCGCAGCCCACCCTCTGATTTCGATTTTTGCCATCAACTCAAACATCGAAATTGGAGGAAATTACTATGAAGAAAATCAATCTTCGGGATTATTACCCGTATTATACACAGGACATGATCGTTGAGGTGCCGGATGAAGTTGCTTTGTTGCTTCGGGAATATATGTTGTTGGAAGAAGCCTATCGGATTCGTACATACCGCTATAAAGCATTTTACTCTCTGGATCGAGACGAAGGTATTGAGCGTGAGATATTGCAAAAGCCTCTTAACCCGGCAGAAATTTGGGAACAGCGCCAAATGACGGAGTTGATTTATAAAGGTCTTTCCAAACTTCCGGTAAAGCAGCGCCAACGAATCTATGCACACTTTTTTCTTGGCATGAGCAAAGCAGATATTGCCAAAGCGGAAGGAACACACAAAAGCCGGATCACCCGTTCTATCGAAGCCGGATTGCGTAGTCTGGAAAAATATTTCAAAGAAATTTTATAACAGACGGCAACTTTGCCCCTAAAAATGTACTGAATAGTAGAGGGACATATTCGGCGGGACAAGCTGGACGGGTGTGGTAAGGAAGCATATACATCCTCCCACCCCAACTGCAATATCAATTTGTCTGCCATGCCCCTTGCTTGTTCCTTGACAACCGAATATACGCTGTTACAGGTACTTCATTCTGTGTTCCGAGCGGCAGATGGGGCGGCGCGGTGACAGGCGGCCTAAGGAGGTGATGGATCCAGGCTGTCCGAGCGATAAACGCAACCTACGAAACCGGCTGTGGCAGGCCGGACGCGATAACGACGCAGATCATAATGGTACTTCTTCACAGCTTCCTAAAGACTTGGGGAGAGTTCCTGCGGCGTTTGCTTGCTCTGGCAAAGCGGCGGCGTATGCGGGACTATGATGCGGTGACGCTATCCGCAGCCTGTAACAGCCCCGTCCTTATAACAGAAGGACTTGCCGGGGTGCGTGGCAAATACGGCAGTAAAATCGAAATCAGATATAATGGGCCGGATTTATGTGTGTAATAACCATAGATCCGACCTATTCATGTGGTTTTGATAACACAGTTTTCAGAAGGGAGTTGATACTATGGAATTGAATACCATTGTCAGTGAAGTGGGTACACTGGTAGACATTCGGGATGTCTCTGTCAACAAAGAACTTTCCCGTGATGAACGGATTGCAGAATTCGTTCAGCAAATCAAAAATCCATACCATTTTAAGTGTGGGCGTTTTACTGTACAGGCCAGCTTTTCTGCTGAAGGTGCTACCCTGGAAGAATGTATCAAGGGTATTTTGCGATAGGTGCAATTTTAAGAAAGGGGCTGACTTTTCCGTAAAAGCATGGTAGAATAAGAATCGGAAAAGGAATTGAATATGGCATAACCACACTTCTTGAATTGCGGGGATTTTTCTGTGCAACGAAAGGAGTGTTTTTTTATGCAGGTTTACAAAGCGATTAAGTACATCCGTCTTTCTTATACGGATGATAAAACAGTAGAAAGTGACAGCGTTGCTAACCAGCGGCGCCTGATCGATGACTACATAGCCCGACACCCGGAAATTGAGGTTGTGGCAGAAAAAATTGACGATGGTTATAGTGGTGTTTTGTTTGATCGCCCGGCATTTCAGGAAATGATGCGGATGATCGAACAAGGCGAAGCTAACTGCGTGATTGTCAAAGACCTCTCCCGCTTAGGTCGTGAGTACATAGAAACAGGCCGTTATATGCGCAGGGTATTTCCAGCCTATGGAGTGCGTTTTATCGCAATTAACGATAATGTGGACACGGAAAATGACGCTGCCGATGATCTCACGGTTTCTGTCAAAAACATTATGAATGAGGCTTACTGTCGGGATATTTCCGTTAAGACACGGAGCGCCCTGGAAGTAAAACGGCGCAGCGGGGATTTTGTAGGTGCTTTTACCATTTATGGTTATGTGAAAGTCGGCGATAAACACAAGAGCTTGGAAGTAGACGAATATGCTGCTAATGTTGTGAGGGATATTTTCAGAAAACGGCTGGAGGGATTCAGCGCTTCCCATATAGCGGATGAACTGAACCGATTAGGAATTCTTTCGCCTTTAGCGTATAAGCGCAATCACGGAATGCCTCATGCAAAAGGTGGCTATACAGACCGAAAGGATTGCAAATGGTCTGCAACTACAATCATCCGCATTTTGCAGGATGAAACTTACACCGGAACACTGGTCCAGGGCAAACAGACAACGCCCCATTTCAAATTAAAAGAGCGTGAGGACAAACCTTCTTCGGAATGGATTCGTGTGGAGGGAACCCATGAAGCGATCATACAAAAGCACGATTTTGATCTGGTGCAACGGCTCCGCAGGATTGACACAAGGACTTCTCCCAAATCGGATAAGGTTTACCTGTTTTCCGGTATTTTGATCTGCGGATGCTGTGGCTGCCGTATGACCCGCAAGACGAACCGCTATAAAGACAAAGAGTATCACTATTATTACTGCCCGACCGGCAAAAAGAATGGCTGCACATCGTCGGTCATGCTGAAAGAGTCGGATCTGATTGAATGTGTGCAGGACAGTTTGAAAGGACATATTGAAAATGTTGCTTCTCTGGATGCCCTGCTGTCCAGTATCAGTCAGGAACGGATCAACCGGGAATTGGCGCAGGAATATGCCGCACAGATCAGAGTAAATGAAAAGCGTGTGGCACAGACCGAGGGCTTTAAGGCAAAACTCTATGAAAATCTGGTGAGTGGAATTCTGACAAAGGAAGAATTTCTCTCTTATAAGCGAAAATACAATGCAGATATTGAACTGTTCCAAAAGGCAATCGCTGAATGGAACGATAAACTTACAGATGTATTGGAAAACCGAAGCGAACGAAACCGTTGGATCAACCATTTTATGAAATTTTCTACTATGGAGGATATTGACCGCCGGGCAGTCATGCAGCTTATCCGAAGCATAGGGGTAATGGGTAAAGATGAACTGCATATTGAATTTAATTACCAGGATGAATGTCAGAAAGCAATCTCTTTGGCTGAACAGATTGCTACAAAAAATGAAGAAAGGATGGTGAGCTAAATGGCAAGAAAAAGCAGAAAACAGACGGCAGCTCCTATGCCGGCACCATCTTTGTATGTACATGTGGCTCTGTATATCCGTCTTTCTGTGGAGGATAACAAAAAGCGGGGTTGCTCAGTAGAAAACCAAAAACTGGTACTGAATGACTTTCTTTCGGATAAACCGGACTTCGTTGTGTATGATACTTATATCGACAACGGAGCGACAGGGACAAATTTTCACCGCCCTGGATTTCAGCAAATGCTATCTGATATTGAAGCAGGCCACATTAACTGTGTGATTGTTAAGGATCTTTCCCGATTAGGGCGAAATTCTATTGACACAGGTTATTATATCGAACAGTATTTCCATGCTCATAATGTTCGCTTCATTGCTGTTACGGATCAGTTTGACACAGCGGATTCCGGAAATCTTCATGGTGGTATCATGCTGCCTTTGAAAAATATGATCAATGAAGCCTATGCTCTGGACATTGGACGAAAAATCAAAGCACAGGCGCGGCAGGCTATGAAAGATGGCGACTATATTGGTGCACGGGCGCCTTACGGTTACAGGAAAGACCCGGATAATTGCCATAAACTTCTGATTGATGAAAATACTGCCCCTGTGGTAAAACAGATTTTTGAATGGGCACATGAGCATGTGGCACTGAACCGGATTGTCCGCAATCTAAATGAGATGGGAATTCCGGCACCGAGCCATTATAAAAAGACCACTGGCGAGATTACCAGTCCGGGACTGATCGGAAGTGGCAAATGGCAGACCCGCACAGTGATGAAAATCTTAGAAAGCGAAGTTTATACAGGCGATCTGGTGCAAGGAAAAACAAAGATTGTAGATCATCAGCAGGTCAAGGCTGGAGAAGATAATCTGATTATTGCAAAATGCACCCATGAACCGATCATCAGCCATGAGTTGTTTAATGCAGTTCAGGAATACAGAAAACAGATCTGTGAAGAAAGCAAAGCAACTCCAAAACGTCCCTACACACCAAACATTTTCAAAGGTAAAGTGTTCTGTGCTGATTGTGGCAGAAGCCTTCACAGGCAACGCGCCGAGCGCCGGAAAGGACCCGACACTTACTGGTTCCACTGCCTTACAAACAGCCGGGTAGAAAAAGATAGCTGCAAAGGTGCGATGATACAAGAGAAAGAACTGATTTCTACTGTTACGGCTATTCTTGAAAAAGAGCTGACAGTTGCGCTGGGAATGTCGCTGCCACTCTTTCAGTTGGAGACAAGACAAAAACAGGAAAAAGATAAGCTGAAAATTCAGATGTCGGCCAAACGGCAGGAAATTGAAAAAACACGCCGGCTGATCCGTGGCCTATATGAAAATTTTGTGCAGGGTATTTTGACAAATGACGAATACTTTGAATTGAAAGCGGATTATGAACATGCTATCAATGCTCTGTCTGGTGAGATTGAAGTATTTGAAAAATCTATGGACTCTCTGGACAACCAGCTTGCCAGATACCGTGCAATGGAAAAGGATGCAAAAACACTGGCACAGGATCACGTACTGACTGTAGAACTGATCGAACGGCTCATTGAACGAATTGAGATAGACCACGAGCGGAATATTCATGTGACCTTCCGTTTCAAAAATGAATTTCAGGGAAAGGCGGTGGAACCGTGCGCAACTATGTGATTGCCCTTTATATCCGTCTTTCTGTGGAAGATTTCAAAACTGAAAGTTTGAGCATACCAAATCAAAAACTGATTCTTCGTGAAAAAGCTATGTCTCTGCCGGAATGGGATGACAGCGAGATTTTGGAATTTATTGACAACGGTCATACGGGGACAAACTTTGAGCGTCCGGCGGTGCAGGAACTTTTAACAATGGTTCAGGCCGGAAAAATCAACTGTATTATTGTAAAAGACCTTTCCCGATTTGGACGTAACAGCATTGAAACCGGCTATTTTATTGAGCGGGTATTTCCTCTTTATCACACCCGTTTTATTTCCGTCAGTGATGATTTTGACACAGCTAATTTCAAAGGTGATACCGGAGGGATTGATATTGCTTTCAAGTATCTTATCAGCGAGTGGTATAGCCGGGATATGTCCATGAAAACCAAAAGTGCAAAATACGCAAAGATGCGTCGTGGGGAATATCAGAGTGTCATCTGTCCTTACGGCTATCGCAAGAGTGCAGACGGACGTATGGAACCGGACGAGGATGTTGCCCCGAATGTGCAGATGATATTTCAATGGGCGTCTGAAGGCAACACCGCAGCCGAGATCACAAGAAAATTGTATGCCATGAATATCCCCACCCCTGGGGAATATCGCAAACTTAAAGGCAAGGCCTATTACAATGTTTCCCGAACAAACGGCGTTTGGAGTACATCAACGGTTCTGCGTATTTTAGAAGATCAAAGATATATCGGTACCTATGTAATTGGCAAGAGAAAGGTAAAAGAGATTGGCAGCCGACATACACAGTTAAAGGATGAAAGTGAGTGGTTCAAAATCCCGAACCATCATCCGGCTATTGTAAGTGTGGATCTATTTGAGAGAGCCAATGCTTCAATTAAGCGTTTCTCTCTGTCAAATAAAAAGCCGCGTGATTATCTGCTCCGTGGTAAGGTATTCTGCGGATGCTGCGATCATGCAATGTCTCTACGAAATGGTGCGTGGTTTTATTGCCGTCATTCCGAGGTGGCTGAAACGCTTCCTTGTCATGGTGTGCGCATAAAGATGGCAGATCTGGAGCAGGTTGTATTTGAAACAATTCGGGCTCAAATGTGTCCGGCATTGGGAATTGATAGCAATAAGGATAAATTGGATTTGCAGACAGTCCAGCAGACCGAACATGAAGAAAAACTCCGTTCTATTCAAGATAGCAAGCGGTATCTTTATGAGCAGTATGCACTCGGAGAGATTGATTTGGAAACCTATCGGACACGAAAAGCGGTTTATGACACGGAACTGGTACAAGCCAAAAATGTTCATGCTGTCATCACTGCACAGACAAAGCAGATAAAAAGTGATTATGAGATTAAGCTGAAACAACAGGAAATTGTGCAGAAAGTCGGAAACGCCAACATGCTGACAAAAGCTCTGATTGACCGGCTTATCAATAAAGTTTACGTCTTTCCAGGAGATCGGATTGAGATTGAATATGCAACACAGGATTTCTTAGAAACTAAGGAATCCGAAAAGGAAGTATAACCGTGAACACCCATTTGAAACAGCTATGGGCAGCTATGAAGCTGCCCGAAAAACTGCAAAAAAAGTTATAAATTTTTTGTCGTGGGCTTGACATACGGGTGTCTAAGCTCGTGGAAGCGACAAATGGATATTCACTCGTGGAAGCAAAAAATGACATATGGTATGATATTGCCAGTGGCTACGGTTTTTGCCGTAGCCTTTTCTATTGAAAGGGGTATTTTCATGACACGAAAAAGCAGGAAACATCAATATACAGAAGGACTGAAATCTTCTGCTCCTGTTGCAGTAGGATATATTCGACTTTCAGTTGCAAATAAAGAAGAATGCAGTTCTATAGAAAACCAGAAATTTATCATCGAATGCTGGGGCGAACAGCACCAAATTCCTATATCTCATTATTATATTGATAATGGTTTTAGCGGCAAACGGTTTGACCGTCCTGCGTTTCAAGAAATGATCGAAGACATCCTTGCGGGCAAAATCAACTGTGTCATTGTGAAGGATCTCTCTCGCTTGGGAAGAGACTACATTATCACCGGTTACTATATTGAAGTCATTTTTCCAATTAACAGAGTCCGATTTGTATCTGTAAACGATCAGCTTGATACGATTGATGGTATTACTAACCAAGAACGTCCTTACAGTTCCAGAATCCGCGTACCAATAACAAACGCATTTAATGAACAAGTATCTATTGAAATTAAAAAGAAAATGGAGGCGACTTTAGATATGAAAGCACAGCAGGGTATATTTATTGGACCAAGAGCCCCTTTTGGTTATCAAAAAGCAGAAGACAACCATGACCAACTTATACCTGACCCCAAAGCGGCTATTATTGTCCGAAAAATTTTTGAGTTAGCAGCTAATGGCATTGGCATAACCGCCATAGTTCGCTACTTAAATGAAAAAGAAATTCCAACACCAATTCAATATGCTAGAGCAAACGGTTTATCCGGAAATTATGATAACGGTAACGGAAACTGGAATAGTAGGTCAGTCAAATATATCCTGACCAATCGAACTTATACCGGTATGCTTGTACAAGGGAAAGAAAAGCGAGTTGTATCCGCAACACATGAAGCTCTGGTAGATACAAATACTTTTGATGCCATTCAAAAATCATTCCAGGAAAAAGCATTTAATATCGCCAAGCACGGGCAATCAACGGAGAATATTTTAAAGGGTAAAGTCATTTGTGGGTGCTGCGGAGGAAAAATGCAGCGTAAACATGGAACCAATCATGCTGATTGGTATTTTTTCACCTGTATTACCAAAAACCGTTTAGGTGTAGACAAATGTACCGGTATGTATGTACGGGAGGAAGATGTTTTGCGTGCTATCTACTATCAATTAAAATTGTATGTAAAGGAGCATTTCATTTCAGATTCGCAGTATAAGCAAGAACTGATGCGTCTTAATAACAAGATTGATCAATCCGACAGTCAATATCAAGAGGCTTTTAGAAATGCTGTTCGTCATTACGAAAGGTTTGTTGACGGAGAAATCAGCAAAGATGAATTTCGAGTAGTCCAAGATGCAGCGAACGAAAAGAAAGTAATTCGAAATGATATTATCACAAGCAAAACAGCTTATGAAAAACAGTACCAGGTGTTCCGCAAATTATTAAAGGCGAGTTACAAAGAAATCACTCTCAGCGAGATTATGGACTGTATTAATGAAATTATAATATATCCAAACAAAAACATTACCGTCAAATGGGCGATTGAATTCTAAATAATATTAAGTGATACTACGCTTACCTCTACTGAATTGCCATATTTGCGTATTATCTGATGAAATAAGCACCTTAACGGTTATAGAGATGTTGAAAAGATGTCGCGAATTATGTATAATATTCGTGACATCTTGCAGGAGGTGGTTCTTTGGATAGTGGATATATGAAACAAATACGTAAACGAATTCTGGCTGCAGAAGACGGAACTACCTTTGCCACTTCCGATTTCGCTGATATTGCTGATTCGGCGACTGTGCGACAAAGTTTGAACCGTCTTGTACAGGCAGGAATATTGCAGCGCGTTCTTAGAGGGATTTTTGTAAAGCCGAAATTTTGTAGCACTCTCAATGAGTTTGTAGAAGTAAATCCAGATGCTGTAGCAAAAACTTTAGCTCGAACTTATCACTGGACAATTACACCATATGGAAACGCTGCTCTATACTTGTCTTGATTTTATATTTACATTACCAAGTATCAAACGAGCAGTATGTGATTAATTAAAAAAATTAGAAATTAATGTGGAGGCAGAAGTATGGGTGAATTGCTAAATGGAATATTTGAATGTCTCGATATAAATAGCAGTACCGGTTTAGCTACAGAAGACAGTTTGCAGAGCATGACCTCCTTTCAAAGACTATTTTATACACAAGTTCATGAAAAGATAGGAATTGACGCTGTATATTTTCTTCGTGATGAGAACGGGATTGCTAAAATTCCGCTTATTTATTTTTCTGCTATCCAAAAATATGATGCAAAACAAGTTGCAGAGTTACATCGCCTTTCTTGGAATCTTGGAGAGGCTCCGCTGCTATTTGTGGTGACTCCAGATGAGATTTTGATTTATAACAACTACGAAACACCACGAGTCGTTGAGAACGGAAACCTTGATCCTAACGCAGGGATAATTGAAACATTAAACTTGACTAATGGATTGGCTTCACAGCGACTTGCACTAAAGAAGTATCATCGCTCATTAATTGAAAGCGGAGAATATTGGCGGCAAAGCATGACTAGATTCGATGTTCAAAGCCGAGTTGATTCCACATTAATGTCAAATTTGAGAATAATGCGCAGAACGCTGATCAATCAAATCAGTAAAAGATGTGATACAAGTAAAGAAACGATCACGGGCGTAGTTCACGCCTTGCTCAATCGGTCAATTTTTATTAAATATCTGGAAGAACGAAAAGATTCAAACGGAGAAACAGTATTTCCGCAAGATTTTTATTGCAATTTTATGAAGTCAGCGAAACAGTATACCGATGTTCTAAACAGTAAAGAGGCAACTTATAACTTATTCAGAACACTTAAAGAGAAGTTTAATGGTGATACACTGCAAGTCTCAGAAATTGAAGCAGAGATTATTACTCAAGATGATTTGAATGAGCTACGCACATTTATTCTAGGTGATAGCGAATTAGAGAGCAAACAGCTCACATTATGGCCACTTTACAGTTTTGACATTATCCCCATTCAGTTAATCAGCAGTATTTATGAGCTGTTTTTTCATTTGTCAGAAGAAGATGATGAAAAGGGAACATATTATACACCTCTCCATCTTGTCAACTTGGTCATGGATGAAGTATATCCGTGGGAAGGCGAATATAAAGATACATCCTTTTTTGATCCATCATGCGGTTCGGGTGTTTTCTTAGTTGAGGCATATAGAAGACTTGTTTGCAGATGGATGTCCCAAAATGATGTTCATACAATCAACTGTGATCAACTGAATCTTCTCTTGAAAAACAGTATTTTCGGTGTAGATATTAATGAAGAAGCTATTCGAGTTGCCTCGTTTAGCCTTAGCTTAGCTATGTGTGATTTCCTCGATCCACGAAGCATTTGGGATAAGCTCTCATTTCCGCGCCTACTAGATAACAACTTGATTTCAAGTGATTTTTTCGATGAGGATAAATCTTTTAATAACAGAAGATATGATGTCATTATTGGTAATCCACCCTGGCAGAGTAACATTACTGGAAAAACGAAAGAGTACTTGAAAAAAGCAAATCGCGTCATAGGTGACAAGCAAATTGCACAGGCATTTTCTATCAAGTGTTCAGAGTTGTGCAAGCAAAACGGAATTATTTGTCTCCTTATGCCTAGCAAAGGATTGCTTTTTAATAGATCAGATAAAAGCAGGGCATATAGGGCAAACCTGTTTTCCGATAACAATGTCCTAGCGATTATTAATCTATCAGTGTATAGAAAATTCTTATTTGATCACGCTAGTGGGCCTGCTGCTGCCATTATCTATACTCCTAAAAAGGAAGATATCAATCAGCCTATAGTTTATTGTACGCCAAAGCCAATTTACACAATTGAAGATATTAGGAAGTTTTCTATTGATCCTACCGATATATGTAGAATACCCCGTGACATCATTGATGACGATAGGATATGGAAAATTGCAATGTGGGGAGCACCTAGAGATCTTGAATTAATAGGAAAAATGCAAAGTACTTTTGCACCTATGGCATCATTTATTGAAGAAAATCACATGACAACTGCCGAGGGGTTCAAAAGAGGAAACAGGAAACACCAATGTTGTGACTTCAAAGATCTTCCAATGGTGGAAGCCAAATCCTTTAAACCATACTATGTTTCATCCGATGAACTTCCGAGAGTTGATTTCGATGATTTTGAGTGCATTGTTAAAAACGCCAGAGAAATTTTTGTAGCCCCACACTTGATAATTAAACAGAGTCATAAAAATGGAACATTTCTTTCAGAGGTGCTAGATTATGATGCTGTGTTTAACCATAGTCTTTTAGGAATACATGGTAATATAAATAAGCTTAAATACTTGAGTGTGGTAATTGGCTCGAAAGTTTTCTCATACTATCATATTCTTACAAATAGGAAATGGCTTGTAGAAAGAGATGAGTTAGAAGCAGGAGATATCTGGCAAACACCTATCCCCAGCCCGAACGAGGCAGAAATTAATGAAGCATGCGAAATATTTGATGAATTGGTGATTTCACCAACGAAAAATGGAAAAGCCGAACAATTTGTACGCCATATGTATCGACTAAGAGAATATGAGAGTTATCAAATAGACGATGTAATTGACTATGTATATGACTATTTCAAAAACAAGCAGCGTTCAGTATCCTTTGAACGGCCGAACCCCAATGCTTACAAACTGTATTATGATTCCCTTAGTGAGGTATTGACGAATACATTTGGAGCAAGTACAGGGTTAACTGGAGATCTATATTTTGGCGATGCTCCATTGTCTGTGCTTGTTTTAAATATTGGACAACAAAACGATAGGGGGCTAAATTTTGCAAAAAGCGATGATAGGTTGAATGAAATCCTCATGAGCTTGGACGGTGCAGTGGTCGATAACCAGAAAATGATATTCATTAGGCGAAATCTCCGAATTTACCAGCCGAATAGGATATTTATCATTAAGCCGTCTCAACGTAAATATTGGACCTATTCCGCTGCTTGCAGGGATGCAGATGAGATATTCGAAGATATTTCTAGGGCGTGGAGGTGATACAATGAGCAGTATAAGAAATATAACAGCATCAACAGCGGTTCCAGATGATTTAGCAAAGCGTCTTGGACCTTCTGGAGTCAACGAAATATTATTGATTCTATGGCAGGGTTATCACGACATAATTGCTGATACAAACATTACCATCACTGAAAATACTGAAGAAGATGATATTACGCAAGAATGGTATGGGAAAATTTCGTTGCGATGGACCGCTGAAAATAGAGCGACTATCCTACGAATAAACAGCATTGGACCGGTACATCAATATCAAGATTCCACATTAAAGAAAGAGCGTGGATACAAGCCCACGATTGATTTTTGCTTTCGTGATTGGAATACTTCAAACAGTTATTTTGGTGCAGAATGCAAAAATCTATACAATCACAAGAAAGATAAAATCAAAAGATATGTCGAAACAGGAGTTAAAAACTATACCTCGGGACGGTATGGTTCACAGTCATCAGAATCCTCGATTATAGGGTATGTGTTAAGTGGTAAGATTCCCGAAATTGTAGCCGAACTTATTTCTGAAATTGCAAAAATTGCGCCAGTAAATAATTTGTCTCGGGAGTTACGCTATGTGGAACCGCAATATTCCTCACAACATATGAGGGATCTTGATAATCAAGAAATAACACTACATCACTTGTTTTTTGATTTTTCGCATTAAGATACATATGTAACATTTGAAGAATATGGTTTCTGCTTATCATGTGCTACTTGTACATCCAAGCAAAAAAGCAGGAATCTCAAGCTATCAAATTCATGTTGGTAGTTTGGGATTTCTGCTTTGGCAGCTAATTTATTTTTTGTCGTGGGCTTGACATACGGGTGACGGAGATCATGTACACGGATTCTTTTTACCCCACTTTCCTTACAGCCACGATCCATCTCGTGGGAAAGATAATATTTCGTGACCGGGAAAATTCGGTCATCCGGTTGCAGGCTGTAATACTGTTTGAAAAAGTCCTGCATCTCGTTACATAAAAACTGGGGCATCTTTACAATCCGGTTGCTGTTCTTGGTCTTTGGGGTAGAGATCACATCCTCCCCCTCCAGGCGTTGATAAGACTTATTGATCCGCAGGGTTCTCTTCTCAAAATTGAAGTCCGAAGGAGAAAGGGCGAGAAGTTCGCCTTCACGGACTCCGCACCAGTAGAGCAGTTCAAATGCATAATAGGAAAGCGGTTTGTCCATCATTGCCTCGGAAAATTTTAGATACTCTTCTTTCGTCCAGAATTCCATTTCCTTACTTTCCTCTGCGCCCATTGTTCCTGCTTTCTGCGCCGGATTAGCTGCCAGATCATAGAATTTCATTGCATGGTTGAAAATAGCGCTCAGCTGACCGTGAATAGTCTTCAAATACGTTGGTGAAATCGGTTTTCCTGCCTTATTTTTCAGTTTCCGAATTGTGTTCTGCCAATCAATCACATCTTTTGCAGTAATCTCTGACACTTTTCTCTGTCCTAAATAAGGAATAATCTTACTCCAAATGATCGTTTCTTTTGTCAGCCAGGTACTTCTCTTCATACCTGGCTTTACATCGTCATATTGACACTTGCTCTTTTCTGGAGTTGGAACTGATTCTCCCATTCCATTGCCTCCCGCTTCGTTTTAAATCCACGCTTGCATTTCTGCTTGCGCTCTCCTGTCCAGTCCTGATACCTTGTCATAACATACCATGTATTATTGCTTTCATTCTTGTAAACTGCCATTCTTAGCCCCTCCCATCATATGATTTTGTTCCATAGAACTGCTGGTAAAAATACTTGCGGTCAACTCGACCGGGGATGGTCTGGCATCCCATCGCTTCCAGCTCCCTGTTCAGCCTTTTAATCAGCTTGTACGCATAGGATTCGGAAACTTCCAATGCCTCCATCACTTCATCCACTCTCATAAACATTTTTTCCATTGATAAGTCCTCCTTTGTTTTTACTATACATTTCTGTATTAGTTATATGTTACTATACTTTTTTGTATTGGTCAAGCATCCGTAAATAAAAATTCTATACTTTTTTGTATCAGTTCTCCTTGTCGGCACTATACTTTTATGCTATACTTTTTCTATCAACAACAGATAGGAGCGATAGTTATGGCGATTGGTGAAAGAATCCATCATTTCAGACTTCTGCATGGGTTCACGCAGAAGTATCTTGGACAGCAGCTTGGCTTCAGCGATATGCAGGCAGATGTCCGTATTGCACAGTACGAAAAAGGGGCACGCAGCCCGAAAGAAAAATATCTCAATGCACTGGCTGATATTTTCGAGGTATCTCCCCATGCACTGGCTGTCCCGGATATTGACAGCTATGTAGGACTCATGCACACGCTGTTTACACTAGAAGACCTCTACGGTCTGCATATCGGCGAGATTGATGGGGAACTCTGCCTGCGGCTTGATAAAACCAAGGGTACCACCTACCTTTCTATGTTTGATATGTTCCACGAATGGCAGGAACAATCTGCAAAACTGGAATCCGGTGAGATCACGAAAGAAGAATACGACCAATGGCGGTATAACTATCCCAACGTGAAAAAATAAAAAAACAGCAAAAAAGGCCTTACCAAACTGATTTCACTCAATTCGGTAAGACCTTTTTATGTTGGTCAAAAATAATATTTACCTGATAACCTCCGGCTCACGCAAGAATAAATGCATGGTTGCCAGTGTTATCATTTTGTTATTAAATAGAACCTTGACTCCCCTCAAACGCCCTGTTTATGCGGGTTCTCAGATTTTTTTCATTATTCAAACTCCAGACAGACAGTACGGAGTATAAAGCAAAATCGTTGATTTTAAGCCATTTTTAGGCAATATAAGTAACTATAAAACCATATAAAAATATTAAAAAATGCAATTTTAATGCAATGAGGTGCAATTAAAATTATCTGATTTGTACCTAATCCCAAATCTCAATATCGACTATTTAGTTAAAGGCGTTCAATAAATGAGCGTCTTTTTTCATACCCAAAATCGAAAGGAGAAAGAGAAAATATGAATAAGCTAGTAAAGCGATTACTGACAGGAACGCTTGCTTTTGCAACCATTCTCACGGCATTACCAGTGACGGCGGTTCATGCTTCCGGCAATCAATACTGGACAGAATCAGCAGAACGTGTCGGCTACATTGAACACGTTATGAATGATGGTTCTATCAAATCTACATTCAATGAGGGACACATGAAAGTTGAGGGCGAAACTGCCTACTGCGTGGACATCAACACCAATTTCAAGAATGGATATAAAACACGTTCTGACGCAAGCACCCGTATGAGTAGCGATCAGATTGCAGACGTTGCTCTTTCCTTAGAGTACGTCAAGCAATATACCACTTCTCATACGAACTTGAATTACAAACAAGGTTATCTGTTGGAACAGTGTGTTGTCTGGCAGAGATTGAGTGAACAACTCGGCTGGCAGTGCGACAACGTCAGAGCTTCCTATAATGAAATCTCACAGGCAGTACAGAATGAAGTGTATGCTGGTGCGAAAGCATTTGTGAAAGCAAACAAAGGACGCTATGAATGTGGCGGTTACATTTATACCGGCGAAGGACAGGACATCGGACAGTTTTGGGCGAAGTTAAATGTGGGAAATGCAAAGGTTAAAAAGACTTCTTCCAATCCCACGGTCACAGATGGCAACGCCAACTATTCCTTTGAGGGTGCGACATTTGGTGTCTATTCTGATAAGAGCTGTAACAGCCAGCTTGCCACACTTACTGCCGATGGAAACGGCGATACCAAAGAAGTTGAGGTAAAAGCCGGAACAGTTTATATCAAAGAGCTTTCTGCTCCAAAGGGTTATAAGTTGGATTCTACTGTTCATTCCTTAAATGTGGAAGTTGGAAAAACAGCGACTTTGACTGTTGCTGATACTCCAAAAGTCACAGAAACTTTGATTGATTTATTTAAAATCGACATGGAAACAGGAAAATCCACTCCACAGGGAACTGCTTCTTTAGAGGGTGCAGAGTTTACATGGAGCTATTATGACGGATACTACAATGCAGACAATCTTCCTGCAAAGGCTACCCGTACATGGACAACTAAAACCGTTGCAGAAAAAGACCGTGACGGAACTATCCATTATGTATCCAGACTTGCCGACAGCTACAAAGTATCCGGCGACAGCTTCTATACACAGGACGGTAAGAATGTACTGCCACTTGGTACATTCACTGTCACAGAAACAAAAGCACCAAACGGCTACTTATTAGATGGTGCATATATGCAGGCTGACGGAAGTTCTGACCAGATTAAGGGGACGTACCTTACACAGATTTCCGAAGATGGCGAACTTGCCGTACTTTCTGGAAGCAACCAGTATTCCGTATCCGATAAGGTTATCCGTGGCGGTGTGAAAATCCAGAAACGTGACCTTGAAACAAAGGATACCAAAGCACAGGGAAGTGCGACCTTACAGTACACAGAATTTAACATCATTTCCTTAAATGACAGTCCTGTACTGGTTGAGGGAAAATTATACAGCAAGAATGAAACGGTAAAGAAGATTCAGACAGGCATTGACGGAATTGCTTCTACTTCTGCTGACCTGCTCCCTTACGGAAATTACAGATTAGAAGAAAGCAAAGCACCAGAGGGCTACTTGACAGACGGTGCAAAAACAATCGACTTTTCTATCACGGAAGATGGAAAAATCGTGGACTTGACCGATAAATCTCACTCTATCTACAACCAGATTAAACGTGGCGATATTGAGGGTGTAAAAATTGGTGCAGGTACACACAAACGTCTTGCAGGTGTTCCATTCAGAATTACAAGCAAGACAACGGGAGAATCCCATATTGTAGTTACTGACAACAACGGTCAGTTCTCCACTGCTTCAAGCTGGGCTTCCCATAAGGTCAATACCAATGCCGGAAAATCCAGTGAGGACGGTGTATGGTTTGGGACATCTGAACCAGACGACAGCAAAGGTGCATTACTCTATGATACCTATGTGATTGAGGAATTAAAGTGTGATTCCAACGCCGGATTTAAGCTGATTCCAGCTTTTGAGGTAGTCGTATCCAGAAATAAAGTGACCGTAGATTTAGGGACACTGACCGATGAATACGAAAAAGAAATCACAATCCATACCACAGCTACCGACAAGAAAACAGGCGAAAAAATGATTGTTGCCGGAAAAGACATCAAGATCGTGGACAAAGTCACACTTGATGGCTTGGAAGTTGGAACAAAATATAAACTTTCCGGCTGGCAGATGTTAAAGGAAGAAAACGCCGAACTTCTGATTGACGGGAAACGTGTAGACAATGATTACACATTCACTGCTGACAGCGAAAAAATGACAGTTGAGATTACTTACAGTTTTGATGGTTCAGCTCTTGGCGGTAAGAACCTTGTTACATTTGAGGAATTGTACGATATGAGCAATCCGAAAGAGCCTGTCAAGGTTGCCGAACATAAAGACATCAACGATGATGGACAGACGGTTCTTATCACGGAACGTATCATCAAAATCCATACGACTGCTACGGACAAGAACGGCAAGAAAGAAATCGAAGCCGGAAAAGATGTAACGATTGTGGATAAAGTCACATTAGATGGTCTGGAAGTTGGAACAAAATACAAACTTTCCGGCTGGCAGATGTTAAAAGAGGAAAATGCAGAACTTCTGATTGATGGAAAGAAAGTATCCAATGATTATGAGTTCACAGCCGACAGTGAAAAAATGACGGTTGAGATTGCGTTTACCTTTGATGGTTCTTCACTTGGTGGTAAAAACCTTGTTACCTTTGAGGAATTATACGATATGACCAATCCAGACGAACCAAAGAAAGTGACGGAACATAAGGACATCACAGACGATGGACAGACCGTGACAATCAAGGAAGTGCCGGAAGTCCCAGACACACCAAAGGATACCGACACGCCGGATACACCATCTACGGTTAAGACAAGTGACAGCCCAAAAACAGGCGACAATACCAATATCTATGCTTATCTTGCCATGCTCGGTCTTTCCTGCGTAGGGCTTGGCGGTATGCTTTACTTCAAACGCCGTAGAAAAAAATCGTAAGGCAGTAACGTAGCGGTTGGTGGAACGTTCAAGGTCGCCACCCTTTTTGCAACTTCACGCTCCCGTGAAGCACTTGGTTTACGGGAGCGTGAAGTCCACTAGGGGCGTGGGGAGTGTAGCTCCCCACAACGTACAGCAGGAAAGAAACTAAAACAGAAAGAAAAGAGGTCAATTATTTATGGAATTAAGATCTGTCGTACCAAACATGGAAAAGACATTCGGAAACTTGGAGTTTGCCGGAGAAAACACTACGGAACAGCAGAGAATCAATGGGCGTATGGCTGTCATTAACAGAAGCTACAACCTGTATTCCGATGTGCAGAGAGCCGATGATGTGGTCGTGGTGCTTCCTGCCAAAGCTGGCGAAAAACATTTCTCGCCGGAGCAGAAAGTAAAACTTATCAACCCACGAATCACTACCGATGGTTATAAAATCGGGGAACGTGGATTTGTCAATTATATCCTGCTTGCAGACGATATGTTACCAGCAGAAAGTAAATAAGGGGGTATTCAGATTATGAGATTAGCAAATGGAATCGTCATTGATAAAGAAAAGACTTTTGGAGTGTTGAAGTTCTCCGCATTGCGCCGTGAGGTTCATGTACAGAATGAAGATGGGACGGTCAGTGAGGAAATCAAGGAACGTACTTACGATTTAAAATGCAACACACAGGGACGCATGATACAGGTATCCGTTCCGGCGACTGTTCCGTTAAAAGATTATGATTACAACGCCGAAGTGGAACTTGTCAATCCTGTTGCAGACACGGTAGCCAATGCAAATTATCGTGGTGCAGATGTGGACTGGTATGTAAAGGCTGATGATATTGTCTTGAAGAACAAAGGCAACCAGAACGCAGGCAATCCACAGAATAATAACACGCAGGGACAACCGAAAAAATAGTAATTGATATACCTTTCAAAAAAAAGTGTTGTTCAATTAAAATATACTGTTGACATTCATAGTACTGTGTAGTACGATATATCTATCAAGAAAACAGTGAGGTGAACAACATGAACTTAGACAAATGGAAATCTCAAATAGTGCGAGGTACATTGGAATATTGTATTTTGCTAATGCTGGATAAAAAAGTATATTATGGGTATGAGATTTTACAAGAATTGAGCAAATATCCTATAATTACTTCTACGGAAAGTACAGTATATCCATTGTTAAGAAGATTACAAAAGGAAAACTACTTGCAATCAACTTGGCAAGAGTCCACAGAGGGCTTGCCACCTCGTAAGTATTATTCATTAACACCAGACGGAAAAAATTATCTGGACGCTATGAATACTGAATGGGAAAATTTATTAAATGCTATGTCTGATTTGAAAGGAGAATAAAATTATGAATACTACGTTTGAAAAATACTTAGATACTATTGATAAATGTTTGAAACCACTTCCAACTTCTGAACGTGTTGATATTGTAAAGGAAATAAAAGGCTCTATTTTAGAAATGGAAAGCGAAAACCTCTCAACAGAACAAATTTTAACTAGATTAGGAAAGCCAAAAGACCTTGCAAAAGCCTATCTTGGAGATTTACTTGCAAAGGAAAACGGTTTTAGCTGGAACAGATTTTTAACAGTTTGTGCTTTTTATAGCTTAGTAGGTTTTTCTGGATTGTTTGTAATACCAGTTTTAGTTATTGTTGCACCTACTTTTATTCTGTGTGGTGTTGCTTCTGCTGTATTAGGGATTATAAAATTAGTAGATTATTTATTACATTTGAATATTCCTTATGTAGATTATATTGGTTTTCAATTTGGAAATACAGCTTTAAGCCCTATCCCAGTATTTATCTTATCACTAATCACGGGGATAATCTTGTTCTTATTAGGACGAGGTGCATGGAAGTTATTGATTACCTATTGCAAAGGTATTAGTAAAACTAAAAACAATTTATCAATTTAATATGTATGTGTATTTAAGCAGTTAGCCTTAGGATTGACTGCTTTTTCACACCCAGAAAGGAGTGATTGATTTATGCGTAAGATTTGGAATAAAGGACACCGTATCAGAGCCAGCGACAAGCACCTTGTCTATCACTTTTCCATAGGAACGCTTCTGTTTGTATTTGTAGCGGTTCTTTTGCTACTGAATATCAAACAGCTCATGCGTACCGATTGGGAGCATTTCAGCTTGTTTGAGAATGGCTTGACGCTTTCCCCTTACAACTTCATAACCATACTGATAGCGACTGGTGTTTGTGCATTGGTCGCTTTTCTGTATTACCGCTTCTGTTACGACAGTTTCAAGAAGCTCCTGCACCGTCAAAAGCTGGCACGAATGGTACTGGAAAATAAGTGGTATGAAGCCGATACCGTACAAGACAGCGGTTTTTTACTGACCTGCAAAGCAGATCAAGGGAAAAAATCGTGTGGTTTCCCAAAATCTATTATCAGATGGACAATGGTTTGTTATATATTCTGTGTGAAATCACAATGGGAAAATATCAAGAACAGCTCCTGTCCTTAGAGGATAAACTGGAATCGGGGCTGTACTGTGAGCTGACCGACAAGACACTGCATGACGGATACATCGAATACACCCTGCTCTATGATATGATAGCGAACCGTATTTCGATTGATGAAGTGATTGCCGAAAACGGCGGTCTGCGGTTAATGAAAAATCTGGTGTGGGAATACGATTCACTTCCCCATGCCCTTATCTGCGGTGGTACTGGTGGTGGAAAAACCTATTTTCTGCTGACCATCATTGAAGCCCTGCTTAGAACCAATGCGGATTTATATATTCTTGACCCGAAGAACGCTGACCTTGCAGACTTGGGAACGGTCATGGGAAATGTCTATCACACGAAAGACGATATGATTGACTGTGTCAATGCCTTTTATGAGGGCATGGTCACACGCTCGGAAGAAATGAAACTGCACCCGAACTACCGCACAGGGGAAAACTATGCCTATCTGGGGCTTGCTCCACAATTCCTTATCTTTGATGAATATGTGGCGTTCTTGGAAATGCTCACAACAAAAGAAAGCACCGCCCTGTTAAGCCAGCTAAAGAAAATCGTCATGCTCGGCAGACAGGCTGGATACTTTCTGATTGTAGCTTGCCAGCGTCCAGACGCAAAGTATTTCTCGGACGGTATCAGAGATAACTTCAACTTTCGGGTGGGGCTTGGTCGCATGAGTGAACTCGGCTACGGTATGCTCTTTGGAAGTGATGTGAAAAAGCAGTTTTTCCAGAAGCGAATCAAAGGGCGTGGATACTGTGATGTGGGAACAAGCGTCATATCAGAATTTTACACTCCCCTTGTACCCAAAGGATATGATTTCTTAGGTACGATTGGGGAACTTACACACATAAGGCAGGACGGACAGGTGGCGTGCGGAGCGAAAGCCACAGGTACGGACTAGCCTTGCTGGTGTGGCGGTAGCCACGCCAGCAGACAACAGCCCCTCGGTATCTAACAGAGGGGCACAAATCACAAGGAAACATACACAAAAGTTACCGATTCTTGGCTAAAATCAAGCGTTTGGTAGCTTTTTTTATTGCTGTGACATCGGATAAAAAATGTCACAGTTTTTTCGTAAAGGGGGTATCGCACTGAATGATACAGAGTGGATACAGGATTTTGCAGACAGACGTTTGCAATACAGTGTATCCCAGACGAAACTTGCGGTCATGGCTGGAATCAGCCGTGAACATTTAAGCCGTATCGAATCCGGCAAGGTGGCGGTCACAGAAGAAATGAAAGTGAAACTTTTGGAAGCTCTGGAAAAATTCAATCCAGAAGCACCACTTACCATGCTGTTTGATTATGTGAGGATACGGTTTCCGACACTGGATATTGGACACATCATTAAGGACATCTTACAGCTCAATATCCAGTACATGATACATGAGGACTTCGGGCATTACAGCTACACGGAACACTACTACATCGGAGATATTTTCGTATATACTTCTCCCGATGAAGAAAAAGGTGTCCTGCTGGAATTGAAAGGAAAAGGCTGTCGCCAGTTTGAAAGTTATCTGCTGGCACAGGAACGGAGCTGGTATGATTTCCTTATGGACGCTCTGGTGGACGGCGGTGTGATGAAACGCCTTGACCTTGCCATCAATGACCATACAGGAATGTTGGATATTCCAGAACTGACCGAAAAATGCCGGAATGAGGAATGTGTATCGGTGTTCCGTTCCTTTAAGTCCTATGCTTCCGGCGAACTGGTCAAGCATGAGGAACAGGACAAGGCTGGTATGGGTTATACGCTTTATATCGGCTCATTGAAAAGTGAGGTGTACTTCTGTGTCTATGAAAAAAGCTATGAGCAGTACATCAAACTGGGGATTCCCATTGAGGAAGCACCGATAAAAAACAGATTTGAAATACGGTTGAAAAATGAACGTGCTTATTATGCTGTCCGTGACCTGCTGACTTACTATGACGCTGAACGGACGGCATTTTCTATTATCAACCGTTATGTACGCTTTGTGGATAAGGTAGCAGACAAGAAACGGAGCGACTGGAAATTATCTGTCCGCTGGGCGTGGTTCATCGGGGAAAACAGAGAGCCGTTAAAGCTCACGACCAAACCCGAACCTTACACACTGGACAGAACCCTACGCTGGATTCAACGGCAGGTTGACCCGACACTCAAAATGCTGGAAACAATCACAGCAAAAACAGGCGTTGATTATCTGAAAGAAATCCGTAAATCCACAAAACTGACGGAAAAGCACTACAAGATAATCGAACAACAGACCACATCTACCGAAGATGTAATTTTGGAAAAGGAGAATTGAAAAATGCAACGATTATTATTTGACTTCCTGTTCTTCTCTTTAGGGGGAACAGTTGGCGTGGTTGCCATGTGTATTTTACAGGCTGGCAGACAGTCTGACCGAAAAATGATGGAACTGAAAGGAGAAAAGAAAGCATGAATTTTGGACAGAACCTTTATAACTGGTTTTTAAGCAATGCACAGAGCCTTGTGCTTATGGCGATTGTGGTTATCGGTATCTACTTGGGATTCAAACGTGAGTTTTCCAAACTCATCGGATTCTTGGTAGTTGCCTTAGTAGCAGTTGGTCTTGTATTCAATGCGTCCGGCGTAAAAGACGTATTGTTACAGCTATTCAATAAGATTATTGGAGCGTAAGCCTATGGAAGAATGTAGCGTATTGATAGAAAGTACCTTGCCAGCAGAGGATAAAACCTCTCGCTGGTTCAATCTCCCCATTGATTATGAGCTGTTCCATGACCTGCTCGGTGTGGAAGCTGACAGTAAAGACTATCAAATCATTGATATGAAGCTCCCCTTTGCTGGCGACATTGTAAGGTCAACTTCTGTCAGACGGTTAAACAAGCTGTACTTTGCTTACACGGATTTATCGCCAGAGGTTCAGCAGGCTTATAAAGAGTTGATTTCCTATTGTGGCGGTGTAGAGGATTTATTGCAGAAATCAGAAGAATTTCTGTTTTATCCAGAGTGCCACAACATCATGGACGTTGCCCGTTACCGCTTGGAGCATAACATTGAATTTTCTGCTCTTTCCGAAAAAGGAAAGAAATATTTTAATCTGGAAGCCTACGCCCATGAACTGGACGAAAAAGGACGTTATGCAGTCTGCAACAATGGTATGTTTAAACTTTGACAGATGGTATTGCTTATGGCAGAAATGAAAGTATTTGTTATCAATCTTGAGGAACAGGAAAAAGATACAGGCTGTGCATGGTTTAAACTTCCCTGCAACATAGAAGCATTAAAACAAACCATTGGATTACCGCCGGACAGTGACCGTTATCTTATCAGTGATTATGATTTTCCTTTTGAAATCCTGCAAGATACAGACCTTGACCTGTTAAACAATATCTGCCTTGCAATTTCGGAGAGTGAAATTCCACCCGAAGATATACCTGCAATTCAAAGAGAATGGTTTTCAAATCTGCAAGAGCTGGAAGCCGGACTTGGCAGTATTACATACCATCGGAACTGTTCGGCTATGGAAGAAACATCAGAACATTTCCTGTGTGTGCATGGCAGATTTTATGAATACAATGAGTGAAAGGAAGTGACCGTTTATGATTGATGATATGCAAGTCTATATAGCCAATCTTGGCAAGTACAATGAGGGAGAACTGGTCGGGGACTGGTTCTCTTTTCCATTGGACGAAGAAGTGATTGCAGAACGTATCGGCTTAAATGCAGAGTACGAAGAATACGCAATCCATGATACGGACAACTTCCCGATGGAGATTAGCGAATACATTTCCATCGAAGAACTGAACCGTATCTATGAACAGTTGGAAGAATTACCGGATTACCTGCTGGACGACTTGGACAGTTTTATATCCTGCTATGGAAGTCTGGAAGAACTGGTGGAACATAAGGACGACATCATTCTGTATTCCGGCTGTGAAACGATGACCGATTTAGCCTACTATCTGATTGATGAAGAACAGGCACTCGGAGAAATCCCGTCCCACTTACAGAACTATATCGACTACGAAGCCTACGGGCGTGACCTCGATATAGAGGGGACATTTATTGAAACAAACGCTGGTATCTGTGAGGTACTGCGTTAAGGGCTGGCAGATCAGCACCGCCACTGGTGCTACTGTCAGCTTTTTCTTGGGGACAGTCTGGGAAATCCGGCTGTCCCTGTTGTTAGGAAAATGAAGAAAGGAGCATTTACAAGTGAAGAAAATCCGAAGTTATACAAGTATCTGGAACGTGGAAAAGGTACTGTATGCCATCAATGATGTAAACCTGCCATTCCCTGTGACCTTTACCCAGATTACATGGTTCGTGCTGACGGAATTTATCATCATTCTGTTTGCAGATGTACCGCCACTTTCCATGATTGAGGGTGCGTTTTTGAAATATTTCGGGATTCCCGTTGCCCTTACATGGTTTATGTCACAGAAAACCTTTGACGGGAAAAAGCCATACAGTTACATCAAGACAATGGTTCTGTATGCCCTGCGTCCCAAAGTGACTTATGCCGGAAAAGCCGTGAACCTGCATAAGCAGAAATTTGAGGAAACTATCACGGCAGTAAGGAGTGTGACCTATGTTCCCGATTAAATATATCGACAACAACCTTGTCTGGAACAAGGACAATGAGGTGTTCGCCTACTATGAGCTGATACCTTACAATTATTCGTTCTTATCCCCAGAACAGAAATACCTTGTGCATGACAGCTTCCGTCAGCTTATTGCACAGTCTCGTGAGGGAAAGATTCATGCGTTGCAGATTGCAACTGAAAGTTCAATCCGAAGCATACAGGAACAGTCAAAGAAGCTGGTAACTGGAAAGCTCCGTGAGGTAGCAATCCAAAAGATAGACGACCAGACCGAAGCCCTTGTATCCATGATAGGCGACAATCAAGTAGATTACCGTTTCTTTCTGGGATTCAAGCTCATGGTCACAGAGGACGAAGTCAATCTGAAGAACATCAAAAAATCGGTATTTCTGACATTCCGTGAGTTTTTGAATGAGATAAGGCACACGCTGATGAATGACTTTGTTTCCATGAGCAATGATGAAATCAACCGTTATGTGAAGATGGAGAAATTACTGGAAAACAAAATCTCCCGTAGGTTCAAAATCCGCCGACTGGAAGCCAAAGACTTTGCGTATCTGATGGAACACCTCTACGGCAGGGACGGGATAGCCTATGAAGATTATGTATATCCTCTGCCAAAAAGAAAATTAAAAAGGGAAACACTGATTAAGTATTATGACCTTATCCGTCCTACTCGTTGCGTGGTGGAAGAAAGCCAGCGATATTTGAGTCTTGAACATGAGGACAGCGAAAGTTATGTATCCTACTTTACGGTCAATGCCATTGTCGGAGAATTGGACTTCCCATCATCGGAAATCTTCTACTTCCAGCAACAGCAGTTCACATTCCCTGTGGATACGTCCATGAATGTTGAGATTGTCGGAAATAAGAAAGCCTTAACCACTGTCCGTAACAAGAAAAAGGAATTAAAGGACTTGGACAATCACGCCTATCAAGCCGGAAATGAAACAAGTTCAAATGTGGTGGAAGCCTTAGACAGTGTCGATGAACTGGAAACAGATTTAGACCAGAGCAAGGAAAGTATGTACAAGTTAAGTTACGTCATACGGGTGTCTGCACCCGATCTTGACGAACTGAAACGCCGTTGTGATGAAGTCAAGGACTTTTACGATGATTTGAACGTGAAGCTGGTACGTCCTGCCGGAGATATGATGGGACTGCATGGAGAGTTTCTTCCAGCCAGCAAGCGTTATATCAATGATTATATCCAGTATGTGAAATCCGATTTTTTAGCCGGACTTGGCTTCGGTGCTACCCAGATGTTGGGAGAAAATACAGGAATCTATATCGGATATTCCGTGGATACGGGAAGAAATGTCTACCTGCAACCGTCCCTTGCCAGTCAAGGGGTAAAAGGTACGGTCACAAATGCGTTGGCTTCTGCTTTTGTGGGTTCGCTTGGCGGTGGAAAGTCATTCTGTAATAACCTGCTGGTATATTATTCCGTCCTGTTCGGGGGACAGGCAGTTATCCTAGACCCGAAAAGTGAGCGTGGAAACTGGAAAGCAACACTGCCGGAGATTGCAGAGGAAATCAACATTGTAAACATTACCAGTGATTCCAGCAATCAAGGACTGTTAGACCCGTATGTGATTATGAAAGATGTCAAGGACGCTGAAAGTCTTGCCATCGACATTCTTACATTCCTTACAGGAATTTCTTCAAGGGACGGCGAAAAGTTCCCTGTCCTTAGAAAAGCTGTCCGCACGGTATCCCAGAACACAAACCACGGGCTGTTGCAGGTCATTGAGGAACTGCGAAAAGAGGATACCGCCGTATCCCGTAACATTGCAGACCATATCGAAAGTTTTACGGACTATGATTTTGCACAGCTTTTGTTCTCGGACGGTTCGGTGGAAAATGCAATCAGTCTGGATAACCAGCTCAACATTATACAGGTTGCAGATTTGGTTCTGCCGGATAAGGATACTACCTTTGAGGAATACACGACCATTGAACTGTTGTCGGTATCCATCTTAATTGTTATCAGTACCTTTGCCCTTGACTTTATTCACAGTGACCGAAGCATTTTTAAAATCGTGGATTTGGACGAAGCATGGGCGTTCTTGAATGTGGCACAGGGAGAAACACTCTCAAATAAGCTGGTGCGTGCTGGTAGAGCCATGAACGCCGGAGTCTATTTTGTGACACAATCCTCTGGGGACGTATCGAAAGAAAGTCTGAAAAATAACATCGGCTTAAAGTTTGCGTTCCGCTCCACAGATACCAATGAAATCAAGCAGACCTTAGAGTTTTTCGGTCTGGACAGTGAGGACGAAAACAACCAGAAACGGTTGAGGGATTTGGAGAACGGACAATGCTTAATGCAGGATTTATACGGACGTGTCGGTGTGGTACAGATACACCCTGTCTTTGTAGAACTGCTCCATGCTTTTGATACCAGACCGCCGATAAAAAGTGAGGTGGATTTGGAATGATGAAATCTGTCACAAAAGAAAAGGTATTCCATGTACTGAAACTGGTTCTGCTTTCCGTGACCGTCACACTGGTACTGCTGTCCCTGCTTGGGACGGTAGCTCATGCGTCTGGACTGGTCGATGATACGGTCAATGCAGACAACCTGTATTCAAAGTATCCGCTTTCCAACTATCAGCTTGATTTCTATGTGGACAATAGCTGGTCATGGCTTCCGTGGAACTGGCTGGACGGCATTGGGAAATCAGTGCAGTACGGACTTTACTGTATCACAAATTTTGTCTGGACAATCAGCCTGTATCTTAGCAATGCCACAGGATATGTGGTGCAACAAGCGTATAAGCTGGACTTTATCAATGACATGGCTGACAGTATCGGGAAAAGTATCCAGACACTTGCCGGAGTAACCGAAAACGGATTTTCCAGCAGTGGATTCTATGTGGGATTCCTGCTCATTATCATTCTGATTGTAGGTGTTTATACCGCCTATACAGGGCTTCTCAAACGGGAAACAAGCAAGGCACTTCACGCTGTTATCAACTTTGTGATGGTGTTCATTGTGTCTGCGTCCTTTATTGCTTATGCTCCCAACTATATCCAGAAAATCAATGATTTCAGTTCGGACATCAGCACCGCTTCTCTAGACTTGGGGACAAAAATCATGCTCCCCGATTCACAAAGCAAAGGGAAAGACAGCGTAGACCTTATCCGTGACAGCCTGTTTTCGATACAGGTAGAAAAACCGTGGCTGTTATTGCAGTTCGGGAACAGTGATACCGAAGAAATCGGGGCTGACCGTGTGGAAGCTCTGGTATCTGCCAGTCCGTCAGACGAAGATGGGGAAACGAGGGAAAATGTTGTCAAAACAGAGATTGAAGATAACGACAATGACAACCTTACCATTCCACAGGTCGTCAACCGTCTGGGTATGGTGTTCTTCCTGCTCATTTTCAATTTCGGTATCACAATCTTTATCTTCCTGCTTACCGGCATAATGTTATTTTCCCAGATACTTTTTATCATATATGCCATGTTTTTGCCCGTCAGCTTTTTACTGTCCATGATACCGACTTATGAGAACATGGCGAAACAGGCAGTTGTCCGTGTGTTCAATGCCATTATGACAAGAGCCGGAATCACACTGATTGTGACCGTGGCATTTTCGATTTCCAGTATGTTCTACAACATCTCCACGGACTACCCGTTCTTCATGGTGGCATTTTTGCAGATAATCTGTTTTGCCGGAATCTACATGAAGCTCGGAGAACTAATGAGTATGTTCAGTCTTAATGCCAATGACAGCCAGCAGATAGGTCGCCGGATTTTCCGTAGACCGATGGTGTTCATGCGACATCGTGCAAGACGTATGGAACACAGGATTGCAAGGGCTGTCGGTGCTGGAAGTGTTGCAGGTGCGGTGGCTGGTGCAAGTGTTGCCAGAGCCGGAAAGCCAGCAACGAACCAACCGCCAAAGAAACGGGAAAATACTTCTGCCAGCATGGGAAGCCATGTCGGTTCTGCGGTAGGTGCTGTGATGGATACAAAAAATAAAGTCCGTGACGGTGCTTCTTCTCTGAAAGAAAATGTGAAAGATTTGCCGACACAGGCTGGTTATGCTGTCCATTCTGCGAAACAGAAAGCAAAGAATAATGTGTCAGACTTTAAGCGTGGCGTTGTGGAAGAACGGGAAAACCGACAGGAACAGCGTACACAGAAACGCAACCTGCACAGGGAAAATATCTCACAGAAAAAGCAGGAATTACAGAAAGCACAGGAAGCAAGGCAGACCGTTCATGCGAATGGATCAGCGACAGCCGGAGCTACCAGAAGCCATGAACGCCCTGTTGCCACACCTGTTCCAAAACCTGCACAGACCGATACAGTCACAAAGCCGGATATAAAACGTCCTGCTACTTCTCCTGTGATAAAAAATGCAGAAGTCAAGGCTGGAAAAGAAACTGTCCGAACCAATATCAGACAGGAACAGCAGGTCAAATCGGTTACCAGAATAAACCAGCCAAAAGTGACGGAATCCATCAGCAATCATAAGAAATCTACGGTACAGAAAACACAGGTCAATGGGAAATCTGCCCGTAAGACTGTTACGAAACAATCAGAGAAAGGACGGAAGAAATGAGATTAAAACGTATCCTTATCATAGGTACGATATTTCCAGTCCTTTTCTCCATCGTCCTCTTTTTTGGGATACTGATTTCCGGCGAAGATGACGACAGTTCCAACAGCTATTCGCCTGTCTACTCTGGCATGAACCTGTCAGCCGATGTCCTCAAACATCAGCCAATGGTAGAAAAATACGCCAGAGAAAACGGTATCTCGGAGTATGTGAACGTCCTGCTTGCCATCATACAGGTGGAAAGTGGCGGTACGGCTACCGATGTCATGCAGTCCAGCGAAAGTCTGGGACTACCGCCAAACTCATTAAGTACAGAAGAATCCATTAAGCAGGGGTGTAAATATTTTGCGTCCCTGCTTTCTTCCTGTAAAGCCAAAGGCATGACGGACATTAACGTGGTCATTCAGTCTCATAACTATGGCGGTGGCTATGCAGACTATGTGGCGAAGAACGGAAAAAAGCACAGCTTCAACCTTGCGGAGAATTTCGCAAAGAATAAATCCGGCGGTACAAAAGTGACCTATACGAACCCGATAGCGGTCAGTAAAAATAGTGGCTGGCGGTATAACTACGGAAATATGTTCTATGTGGAGCTGGTCAACCAATATCTGACCGTGAAGCAGTTCAGCAACGAAACGGTACAGGCGGTTATGAATGAAGCGTTGAAGTATCAAGGCTGGAAATATGTCTATGGTGGCAGTAACCCGAATACCTCTTTTGACTGTTCTGGTCTTACCCAGTGGTGCTACGGAAAAGCCGGAATCAGCCTGCCACGAACCGCACAGGCACAGTATGACGCAACCCAGCATATCCCATTGTCACAGGCACAGGCTGGCGATTTGGTCTTTTTCCATTCCACCTACAATACCAGTGACTATGTTACCCATGTAGGAATCTATGTGGGTAACAATCAGATGTATCATGCCGGAAATCCAATCGGCTATACCGATTTGACCTCTGCCTACTGGCAACAGCACATCATTTGTGCCGGAAGAATCAAACAATAGAAAGGACTTGAAATATGTTTAAGAAGAAAGAAAAAACAGAGAAAGCACCTAAGAATAAGAAAGTGCGTACCATGAAAGTCGGGACACATAAAAAATCTGTCTTGCTGTTGTGGGCGGTGCTTTTAGCAAGCACCAGCTTTGGTGTGTATAAGAATTTTACCGCTATTGACACCCACACGGTACATGAAAAAGAAATCATTCAGCTAAGATTGAACGACACCAATGGGATTGAGAATTTCGTCAAGAACTTTGCGAAAGCCTACTACTCATGGGATACCAGCAAGGAAGCCATTGAAGCAAGGACAACGGAAATCAGTAAATACCTTACCAAAGAATTACAGGACTTGAACGCCGATACCATCAGAACGGACATACCGACCAGTGCGACCGTTACAAATGTACTGGTCTGGAACGTGGAACAGTCTGGAACGGACGATTTTACCGTTGCCTACGAAGTAGATCAGCAGGTAAAAGAGGGAGAACAGACACAGGCAGTCACAGAAAACTACACCGTGACCGTTCATGTGGATAAGGACGGTGCAATGGTCATTACCCAGAATCCTACCCTTGCTCCGGCGGTGCAGAAATCAAAGTATGAACCGAAAGCACAGGAAGCCGATGTCAATGTCAGCTCCGATACAGTCAAAGACGCTACCACTTTCTTGGAAACATTCTTTAAGCTCTATCCGACAGCTACGGAAAAAGAACTTACCTATTATGTTAAAGACGGTGTGATTGCTCCTGTATCCGGTGACTATGTATTTTCAGAACTGGTAAACCCTGTCTTTATCAAAGATGGCAATAACCTCAAGGTCAGCGTGTCCGTAAAGTATCTGGATAACAAGTCGAAAATGACACAAATCTCACAGTATGAGCTTGTGTTACATAAGGACGATAACTGGAAGATTGTAGAATAAGTTTGTAAAAAATGCTAAAAGAATATCATGGTAAATAATTTATAAAAAGTTATTTACCATGACATTTATTTTTGAATCAAATATTGTTCTCCCCAATTACATAGTTCATCAAGAATGGGTGTCAGTGTTTCCCCGAATTTTGTTAAAGAATACTCTGTTTTTGGAGGAACAACTGGATAAACCTTACGGTTAATAAGTCCATCTTTTTCAAGCTCTCGAAGCTGTTGAGCTAGCATTTTATCAGTCGCTTTCGGAATTAGTTTATGAATTTCATTGTACCGTAACGTTTTGTTCATTAAATGCCATAAAATAACAGCTTTATATTTTCCACCAATAAGTTGAATGGTTGCCTCAACTGGACAGCTAAAACCACAACAATTATTTCCCATAATATCTTCACTTCCTTTTTGGGTAGTATATTACAAAATAGTGCGTTCTTGTACAAAAATACTATTTCAGATAGAATTATAGTACAGGTTGACCTAATATACAAGAATTAAGGAGATTTTAATATGTCATTATTAGATATTGCTAAGAAAAGATATTCTGTTAGAAAATATGAAGATAAACCAGTTGAAAAAGAAAAGTTAGAAAAAATACTTGCTTGTGCTCATGTTGCACCAACTGCGGCGAATTTACAGCCGGTTAAATTGTTAGTGGTACAGGACAAAGAGCGATTAAAAAGCATTGCTAAAGCTGGAAATATTTACAATGCTCCACTGGCAATTATCGTTTGTGCAGACCATTCAAAGGCATGGACAAGACCTTTCGATAATAAACAGACGACAGATATAGATGCTTCTATCTTAACAGATCATATGATGTTGCAGGCGACAGAATTAGGATTAGGAACTGTATGGGTATGCTTTTTTAAACCAGATGTAATCAAGAAAGAATTTCAGTTACCGGATAATTTAGAGCCTATCAATATTTTGGCTATCGGTTATGGAAAAGGTATTGCAGAAGATTCAGAACGTCATTCAGAAACACGTATTCCTATGGAAGAATTAGTTTCTTATGATTATTTATAAATTTGGACAGAGATTATAGGTTGGGACAAAAGGCTTGCGTCATACTCTATATAGTATGCTCCGCAAGCCTTATTTCCATATATTCTATTTTGTTGTAGCTTTAAAAAGTCGTTCTGTACCGCTAATTTCAGCTAAGACAATATCCGTCATACGTTGTAGATTGGCAACATGATACGGATTGACCTGTTTTACCCATTCAATCGTATCTTGTTTTTGAATACCAGAAAGATACCGCTGTAAAACTGTCATACACTTTTCCAGCAGTATCTTTCGTTCTTCTTGAAAAAGTTCATAATTACAATGGGCATATCGAACGATATTAACGGAAAAGTTGACAAAGTGCATTTTTAGAAAGATGAATTGAAACACCATATTTTGATAGAATTAGGAGTCAAAAGATATGATAGGGATTAAAAAAAGAGATATTAAAAAAATGTTGAAACTTGGTGCTAAGGCAGGTGGAGTATCACTTGCTGATGTTCGGGCTGATATAGAAGCTACTATTGATGAAGCAATGACTAGTACAGACCCAGAGGTACAGGCGAATTTCAAAAAGCTGTTTGGAAATAAGCGTCCCACGTCAGAAGAATATATCTATAAAATTACAAAGAAAATAAAACTTTAATTGGATAAAGTGGAATGTGGGTATTTTACATACTGTTAAGGGTATTTGAACTTAAAGTGCTTGCGATTGTTTTGGAGAAATATTAAACTTCTATTAAAGTACATGGAGGAAAGCATATTGAAACTGCAACTATTGGAAAAAAAAGATTTGGCTGAACCGGAAATAGATATACGATATTCAAGTATGACCCAACCTTTAAATCGGATTGTTCAATATATCCATCAACAAGAATATCTTATACAAGGAATTTTTGAAAAAAAGCTGTATCAGATACCATTAAATGAAGTCTTGTATTTTGAAACTGTTGATAAAAAAACATTTATGTACACTCAACAAAAAATATTTGAATGTAAAAAGACACTTTCTGCTATTGAACAAGATTTAATAAGGTCAAATGTTGTAAGGATAAGCAAAACAGCCTTATTGAATATTTCTTGTCTGGTCTGTGTTAAACCTTACCCTAACCACAGATTATTGGCAGAACTTAACAATGAAGAAAATCTAATTGTTTCAAGAAAATATATTCCTATTCTAAGAGATAAGATAAGGAGTGGCTATTATGAATAAATTTTTAAGGACATATCTTCCTGCATTTTCTATGGCGTTTACATTTATTATTTTGTATGCAACGATAAGCAATATTATAGCAGGATATTCTAAAGACAGATTTTGTTTTTTTATTTTGCAGGTGTCTGTTTATCTTATGGTGTCAGTGATTGTCGATTGGCTTCTATCATTTATAGATTTTAGCAAATATATATATCACTTTATTGCTGAAATGATTATATTATATCCAATAACTATTGGTGTGGCTTTTATAGGCAAATGGTTTGCGTTTAGTACAATTAACATTACATGGTATTCATGCGTCTATATTTTAATTATGATAGCTATTCATTGCTATTTTTATCATATTTCCAAAAGACAAGCTGATGAAATAAACAATTTTTTAAAATTAAGGAATAAGAGGTAATAGTAATGGGAGATATGACAAAATTTAATAGTGCTATTGAATATTATACATTTAATGTGTTGCTAATTTGTTTACTTATTTCCGAAATATTTATTTTCTTTTATACGCGTTCAAAACAAAATAGAACTAAAAAAATTGACACTAGAGATTTAGGAACGAAATGGTTGTTATATTTAAACTTTGTATTTTGCTTGATAATTAGTTTTCTATGTGTCAGTCAAAAAGCTCCATTTTACATAAGAGAATTGACGTTGCCTGCTTACTTTGCAAAAATTGGTATGTTAATTATAGCAGTCGGGATTTGTATTCGTATAAAAGCTGTTTTAACTTTAAAAAAGGCATTTACATTAAATGTTCAGATTAGTAAAGAACAACAGCTAATAACAAATGGTATGTATAAATTTGTCCGCCACCCTGCCTACACTGGAAGTATTCTGTCATTATTAGGCGTGAGTATTGCGTTAAAGAATATCCCTGCTATAGTGATAGTTGCTATTTGTAGCTTTGTTTGTTATCAAATAAGAATAAATGTTGAAGAAGCAGTTTTACAAAAATATTTCAAAGAATATAAGTTATATAAAGAAAAAACATACAAACTTTTTCCGTATATATATTAAAATTGCTGATGCTTTGGAGATAACTTTAGTAATGGTATTGACTAGTTATTTTTTATGAAGAAATAAAATTTGTAAGATTAAGCGAATATGAGAGGAGCTTTTATGAGTAATCAATCGTGGGTGTTTTGCCCTATTTGTAACAATAAGACACGAACCAAAATACGGAACGATACAGAATTGATAAATTTTCCGTTATTCTGTCCGAAGTGCAAACAAGAAACTATAATCAATATGAAAAGTGGAAATATAATTATCAGAGAGCCAGACGCTAAGACGCAGAGCCGATAATTTGTAAGTTATTGTAACTTATAGATTGTCGGCTCTTATTTGTTACCTGCGAAGCAGATCAGCAAATAAATGTTGAAGAATCTGTATAGAAAAACAGAGAAAATAAGAAGCAAATCACTTCTTATCCTCTCTGCTGTTCAAGATACCGTCAATCGTACCTTGAATGATTTTTAATTCGTTATCACTCAATAAATCAAGTGACGAATCTATCTGACGGCGGGCTGTATTTTTTTCAACATTCTTCGCTGGATAGAAATACTCGTCAACAGATATATTGAACATGGTAACTAAATCATGGAATAACTGAAAGCTAGGGTGTTTTCCTATATTTTCAATATCTGCGATATGACGTTCTCCGTAAAAGACTTTATCGCCTAAATCATTTCTGGAAAGCCCTGCTTTCTCTCTGGCTTCTCTGATTGCCAGTCCTAAAGGACGAAAATCAAAGCTGTGCGTATCTTTCTTTTTTCTCATTTTTAATCACCTAGCATGAGTTTATACTTCATGTTATGTGATTAGAATATGTTAAAAACTCATATTATATGCACTATAAATTCGATAAAAATATTACCTCGTTCGGTAAATAAAAAAACCGTTCTGTGGGTAATCTCTTTTATAATGTCCAAAAATATAGGGACGGTTTTGGTATAACCAGAGCTGTCCTTTTTCTATTTTCACAGGCTTGCTCTGGTCAAGGAGCAATTTGTGATTCTAAGTAAAACAGGCAGTCTATACCGACAACCGAATGTATTCCGTCTTTTTCTTAGTACATCATCAGTCCTTGAACATGAATTAAAAACTCATATATCAGATGTTTTAAAAACGGTCTATTTGTTATTGGTGCAAATAGGCTGTTTTCATATTTACAAAAAATTTTTTCAATCCTGCAACAAATCACACCTTGCCGTACAGATATGGTGCGGAAAGAGGGATACATACTTTTCACTTCATAGCGAAAGGGGGTGTGATTTTGAAACCATCAGACTTCCAAAAGACAATACAGTGTCAGTTTGACTGTAAGCTCAAAAAGGTTGTGAAAGGCATTGTCCGTAACTACCGCAAGGAATTAGCCAGACGACAGGCAAAGGAAGTATCCTTTTGTGAGCTTCCAGAGATTGTTGTTGAGAAATTGATTGTATGGGACGATTACGAAAGTGAATATACAACATTCGATGTGTGCGGTACAGAAATCCGTGTACTTGATGAAGAACTTGCAGAAGCACTGAAACAGTTGCCGAAGCAGAGTCGGAACATTGTATTGATGTTTTTCTTCTTGGATATGAGCGATTCGGAGATAGGCGAAAAGCTGAACATCAACCGAAGCACATCATACAGGCACAGAAGAAATTCACTTGAAGAAATCAGAAAGCAGTTAAAGGAGAAGAAAACAAATGAAGAATAAGCAACACACACTTCCATCATTTTTTCTCATATCATCAGCCGTGGACGGTAATGAAAACGCCATAGAAAAGCTGTTGTTATTCTATGAAGCCTACATATCAAAATGCTGTTTACTCCCGTTTTACGATGAATACGGCAACGTATACATTGTGGTTGATATGGAATTAAAGGGACGTATCAGAGAAGCCCTTTTGAAAATGATATGTGAATTTGAAATAGACGAACATTAAGTAATATTTGAGCGGAGCATGATTTAACAAACTCCCCTCTTTCCTGTTCCGCTTTTCCTTATCATTCTGTATCAGTCCATTTGCAAAAATGAATTGATACAGGCTGACAAGAGCCTAACAGTTCTTTGACAAGTGAATAAAGCAGTCAGATACGTTTGTGCTTGCAGTGAGCCATCAGAGGTTGTACGCCGTGACTTTTCCAATCGGGAGATAGCGATTCATGCAATGATCTGGGAGCGACCGTTGGAAAAGTCGTTCTGCCATGACCTGCAACACAGGATAATGATACACCCGTATGACACGGTTCAGCCCACAAGAATGGGAATGGTTGAGATACCAGCGGAGCTTGCCGAAGCCGTCTGATTGCTTGTAAAACTATCTAACAACGATTTTGCAAGAAAAAATCATCTTAATAGAGCTTTTTTGCTCATCATTTGATATACTGATAGACAAGATATTGAGATTTCCTTATCTGGTCTATGGAAAGGAGGATTATGATTACCGTAACAAAAAAAGACCTCATAGCACTAGGTTATGGAACTTCTTTCTCGGCAGACATCATAAGAAAAGCAAAAAAACTTATGATTGAAAAAGGGCATACTTATTACCAATCCCGTAAATTGGACAGAGTACCCAAAGAAGCCGTGGAAGAATTATTAGGGATTACATTATCAGACACAAACGATTGATTGTACTTCTTGCATATCATGTAAGGAGTGAAATCATGGCAAAAGACCCTATTAAGAAAGCAGATAACGGAACTTATTATTTCAGAGCTAATTTAGGCTACAATCCCATTACCGGAAAACAGATACAGAAATACCGAAGTGGATTCAGAACGAAAAAAGAAGCAAAGGAAGAATATTCAAAACTGGTGTTAGCTTCTACCGAAGAATTAACAACAAAAAAAGATGGCGTTTCTTTTCAGCAATTTATAGAAGAAACCTACCTGCCATGGTATAAAACACAGGTAAAAGAAAGCACTTATCTTAATCGTGCTACTACCATCAAGAAACATTTTTCCTATTTCTACAAAATGGAAACAGACGAAATCGAACCTATCCATGTTCAAAACTGGCAGTTGAAACTTGCAAAAGATTTTAGCCCTAATTACATTCGTATCGTACAGGGAATGCTTTCTATCGCATTTGACAGAGCTATTGTTCTTGGAATTGCGAAGAAAAATCCTTCTCGTATGATAGGCAATATCAAAAGCAAGAAAACCAAAGTTGATTTCTGGACATTAGAAGAATTTCAAAAGGTTATTTCCTTACTCTGTAAGAAAGACTATTATGAACATTATCTGTTTATATCGTTCTGGTTATTATTTATGACTGGTATGCGAATTGGCGAAGCGTCAGCATTACATTGGTCAGACATAGATTTTGAAACAGGCTTGCTTAGCATTACCAAAACATTATATTACCGAACAATGACGGACTATAAATTCGTTGAGCCGAAAACACAGGCAAGTATCCGTACTATTTATATTGATTCAGATACACTCAATGAGCTAAAGGCTTGGCAAAGTGTTCAACAACAGGTTCTTCCCGATTGTCCACTTGTACTAAGTTATAACGGAACTCCAACCAGTAAAACAACGCTTCCCAGAGCTTTGGAAAAGTTGTCAAATTTAGCAGGTGTTCATCGTATTAAAATTCATGCCTTGCGACATTCACATGCTTCATTGCTTATCAGCATGGGCGAAAATCCTTTACTTATCAAGGAACGTTTAGGACATGAAAAAATACAGACAACACTCGGCACTTATGGTCATCTGTATCCAAATACGAATCTTGAAGTTGCTAAAAAACTGACTGGAATATTACAAGTACAATCTGCTACTGAAAGCATTGCTAATTATACCAGCAATCAACATACAGCAATCTATCACAGAACAGTTGAAGAAAAATAATGCAATGAAAATGCAATCCTATAAAGGAAAAGCTGTAAAACCCTTGTAAACAAAGGCTTTACAGCTTAGCTCCAACTATTCAAACTCTTTTTCGGGTTTGATTTTTCATGTTACTTAATTGTTATTGCGTTTCAAAACCGTATCATTTTGATACGATTTTGTATCTTGTTAATGTGGTTTTAAAGCTGCTGTACCCAAATTGTACCCATCTACAACTTACGAAGCATATTTATTTAACCGTATAATAAAACGATCTTTTGCCTCATCTGTATAGTTTTTAATATGCATCTTAAAATACTCAATAGCACCAATACAATCACCCTTTTTAGCTCTAATCAAAGAATCCATGCAAACAATGTTATCATTATATCTCTGCCTCAATTCAACCTTTTTAAAATAGTCAGCAATATCTTTCATGGTTTTTATATCACCAAATTTCTCTGCGATATCAAATTTAACCAACCTCGCATAATGAATATTTTCATTCATTTCTATTGCCTGATTTATATATCCAATTGCTACATCATAATCATTCTCCATAAAGGCAGCATATTGTGCTTTAAATCTAAGCGTTAATTCTTCCGATATTTTGCTACCAATACTTTCCATGTTTTCAATTAATTCTTGCAAAATCTTCTTTTTATTATCAACATTGTCGGATTTTATTACACAAGTAAAATATGCCTGTATATGATATGGATTATCCTTATAATTTTCATAATTTAACCTTGCTAATTCCAATGCCGATTCATAATCTTGCATTCCGATATATATCTGTACCTTCTCTCGTTTTGCTTTAGAAAAATTTTCCCTTAACTTTAAACTATTATTGATTCGTTCTAGAGCTTTATCAAATCTTCCAATCTGTCTATAATAAAATCCAAATAAAAATTCATGATCAGCGCCTTCTATCTTCATTACTTCATCCTTAAACCGGTCTTTTCTAAGTTTGGCTAATGCTGAGCACAATAAATATCTTATTTCAAAAATAATTCGTTGATCCATAAATGAAGAACCTTGCAATGCCTTATCAGCAAATTGTACAACCTCATTATTTTTACCAAAATTATATAAATCATTCATTATTTTCAAATAAATTGATGGAATAATATATTTATTATCAATATCAATTCCTTCAATTAATGAAGTTTTCAAACTATGCAATAGTTCTGGGACATCATAATCTCTATCGTCAATGTTATTTACAAAATCATGTACATTTTCTTTGAGCCTTTTCTCATGTGCTTTGGAGATTTTGTATTCGCTTCGCTGAAGATAATCCCTTATTGTATCATTTACCCTAATATATTCACGTAATACACCTACATATTCACATATTCCTCGATAATATAATTCATCAATATAGTTCATATACTTAAAGGAATCTGATACAATAGACATTAAATAGCTAATACTGATATAATCAAAAGATCCAATTAGAGCCAAAAATTCCATCAACTCCCCATTCTCTCTCACATCTTGCAACATAATTGCTGCTTTTCGGTTGCTGAAATATGTAACATCATTAATATTATTGTAGAAATATTGCCATCCTTGATTTTTAATTATTGAAACAGCAAAAAAGACTTGCTCCGGCAAACCTGTCAAAAGATTACTTACTATTTTTGTATTCTCTGTGTCCAAATTTACATTTTCCAATTCAAGATATCTTTTTAATAATCCATTTCTTTCCTTAATATCCAATTCTGGCAAGGCAATATCGTATACACGCCCTGATTTTAATCCTTTAACAAAATATCTAAATTTACAAACCAATAAAAATGTAATTTTACTTTTAACATCCAAATCTTGAATGGCATCATCAAACCATTCTGCCATTTCTCCCTCATGATTCACAATACATCCATTATCAATAACAAATACCAATTCCCTACTTTTTTGCAATTGAACAATAATATCTCTTAAAAGAGAGACTTTAGTCTTCATATCCATACTTGCAACTAATTCAATTGTAATTTCAACATCAGTAATAAATCCAAGATCATACAATTTCAAAATGCAATCTTCTATACTTTCATCAGATCTTAATACAATATACGAAAATGGAAAAGTTTCCTTTACAATATTACTTTTATACAAACTGTGTTTCAAGAAGGTTCTCCTTCCTATTCCTTCAAGTCCCGATGCAATAATTGCCACTGGTGTTTCTTTATCAAAGTCATCCATTCTTTCTTCAAAATTTCGTAAATATTCATTACGTCCAACAAAAAGTAGATCCCTTTCTTTTAACTTAGGATGTTTTTCATAAGAAATCTCTATCATACGTTGTCTAATGACATTAGACGCTTTTGTTTGGCTACATATTCTCTGAATATTATATTCTTGTCGCATCCATGTAGGAATTCTATCATCGTCATATTTCACAATTGCATCTATAATAATTGGACAAATCTGATACTTTTTCTTCTCTTCAGCTATATCCTCAACCTTTTTTAGTTCATCTTGTACCCACTGTGAGGCCAAAGCTTTGTCAGACAAAAAAATCACAAACAAATCTGTTACTCCTAATTGATAATATATCTCTTCAATAGTTTTTCTGCCTTCTTGAAACACCACATTATCAATCACGACACTATCTTCTCCTAGAGCCTTTACCAATTTCTTATATACAATGTTTACATACCATTCCTTATCCTCACTACTATGTGATAAAAAAACTTTTGCCATCTGCATTTTCCTCCGTATATTTTATTAATAAGAAGCATATACTCATATCATGAAAACATATACATTTTATCCCGTTCCTAGCGAACATTATCAATTTATAACGCTCAAAAATTGCATTGTATACCTAAATAATATCTTTATATGTTCATCTGCTTATTCAATTATACTCTCATACACTATCTTAGGCAAACAATTATACATTTATAATTTAAATGGTCAGAAAATTTTTACTACAACTTTTCCTAACACTTTAAAAGAAATATCATATATACATTTTACAAATTCCATCTATTTTAATACTTCAACAAAAACAAGCAATTCCAATTAATTATGAAGCAATATAGTATTTACCGATTGATACTATTCAAATATTCTCGTAATATCCTGATACCGATTTACCACCCGATAAATCTCTACTGTTTCTTTAACAACCTTATACAGAACAACATAATCTTGCCACACCACATACTTATAATCCGTCTTAAAACTCACACGCTTAGACAAGTCTGCACCAATGTAAGGAAACTGCTGTATATTTTCAAACTGGCGGTAAATCTCCTGTATTGTTTCCAATGCTTTATCTGCATTGTCCTCAGCAATATAATCCTTAATAGATTTCAAGTCCTTTGCCACTAACGGATTGATCCGTAACTTCATCATGCTCTATTCTCCCACCATTGTCTTTAATTCATCCAATGACAACCAACCTTTTCCATCCTTGACAGCCGCCTCAGCCTCTTGCAGCTTCTCTAAAAGTTTCTTTTCTGCTTTATCTCGCTCATAATCTTCTATATCCATTACCACAAATCTTCCCCTGCCATTTTTCGTAAGAAAAACAGGTTCTCCCACCTGGCAGTTCTTCAACACTTCATTGTAATTTCTCAAATCAGATACCGGTAATATATTTGGCATAGTTACCATCCTTTCAAAATCAATACTATATTCTATCTTTTATTATAGCCAAAGATGCTGTAAAAATCAACGAAGGTTTTTACAGCATTTCCCTTATTTGCAGTGCCTGATTAAATCGATAGCCAACTCCCCACACTGTCTGTATGTAAACAGGCTTGCTTGGATTATCCTCTATCTTTTCCCGTATATTGCGAATATGGCTCATAACAATGTTGTAATCGCCATAATATGGTTCTTTCCAAACCCTATCATATATCTGCTCTTTACTAAATACTATTCCGGCATTTTGAGCCAACAACAATAAAATTTCAAATTCTGTATATGTCAAGTCAATTTCATTTTTTTTACGAACTACAATGCGCTTACGCTTATCAATATAAAGTCCCTCAAAACAAAGTTCCCCTTTATGGACAGCTTTATGTTTCAAAACCTCTATATCTTCACTCACACACGATATAATACGGTTGATAATATGCTCTTCTCCATCCTCAAATGATAGAATTAAAATCTTCCCAAATGATCACCCCATTTCACATCCTGTACAAGCCAATTATTTTTACGCAAATTGTTTTGTCTTATAAGATACCAATCCTTTTACCAAACACCCTATGGCAAAACAAATATTTATTCCCAGTACAATATACCATATCTCATATATGTCATTTACAATTCCCGTCATGACAAGAAAAATCGGCATAGAATCTACTATAAGCCATATGATTCCCCCGAAAAACATCCTTATCAATACAGGAAGTCCCCAACATACAGCCGCAATAATTACTGCGCCAAAAGAGCTATTCTGATATGCAGAAACGCATAGTGTAATGGCGCATAACGATAAAAGCGCCTGAAAAGCTAATCCTAATAAAATGCCAAGATATTTCAAAAATAATACAGGTTGAAGCATATGTTGAGAAAGCACCATCCAGGATATATTTTCAAATCCCTGCAAACCATATATCATCCAGCATAAGACTAAACTGACTAACACAAACCACATAAAAATGAAAATAGTGAATGTAAAAGAAGCCAAAATTTTAGCATGAACATCTTTTCTTCTTCCTTCTTCCGTGCTAAAAATTAATGGCAGCATTTTCGTCTGGCTTTCATCTGCGAAGATGGTCGACACCCCGCAAATAATCAATATGCTTCCTAAAATCAATCCAAACTGAAGCATTTCAACGAATACCTTCCATCCCGTTGTATATGCCAAATAAGGTGTTTTCCCAATTTCATCATAAGCTTTTCCCAATTCTGTTTCCCACAGAAAATACCTTTCCGTTGGAAGTACACCATTTTCCCATGCACCATTGGTAAAATATCTTGTAACAAAATCATTTAAAAAGTTTCCATCTCTCCACCCTGGCATATTTTCCTCAAATTTTGTAGGTAAACCATATTTTTCAATTATTTGATTCACTTTTACATCCGTCAAATCACCTTCAAATTCTTCCGTAATCTTCCGATTCATCTGCACTGCTTCATAACCGGAATAAAACTTCCCATCTACTGTCGCTATTTCTCCACCGACCTCTGCAAACCAAAAATACAGAAACAGCAATCCTGTCGCAGCCAACATTCCTATTTTAAATATTTTATTTTGAAATAGTTTAAAAAGCTCCATCTTATAAAGTCGCATTTTTTTCTCCCCCTGTTATTTGTGTATGATAAAGATATGCATCTTCCAGTGTACTTTCCACATTTTCTGCACCTGCAACCGGCTGTCTTTCTGAAACAATTCTTAGTTCAACATTTTCTCCACTACTTCTCATATTGCTTACAATGAAGCTACTGGTTATCTGCCCTGCTTCTTTTTCAGAAACAATACACTTCCAGACACATCCTTCTACTTTGTCAGTAATCTCTTTCTCCGTTCCTTCTTGAATCAGTTCTCCATTCTTCATAATCAAAATACGGTCTGCAATATAATCTATATCAGATACGATATGTGTAGACAGTAAAACCATCCTATTTTTTCCAAGTGAACTAATCACATTACGAAAGCGTACTCTCTCCTTTGGATCAAGCCCTGCCGTAGGTTCATCTAAAATCAAAATTTCAGGATTATTTAGAAGTGCCTGTGCAATTCCTATTCTTCGTATCATACCTCCTGAAAAAGTCTTCAGCTTTTTCTTTTTCATATTTTTTAACTCTACCATATCTAAAAGTTCGTCAATACAACTATCGGCATAGTCTTCCGGTAGTGCTTTCAATGCCGCCATATATCGCAGGAAGCGTTCTGCAGTAAAATCGCCATAATATCCAAAATCCTGTGGTAAATAGCCCAATAACCTACGATACTCTGCTCCCATACTGTCTATCTCAATATCATCACAATAAATACTTCCCCCCGTTGGCTGCAAAACACCACAAATCAATCTCATTAATGTTGTTTTTCCCGCACCATTTTCTCCCAACAGTCCATACACACCATTTGTAAATGTATAATTGAATTTTCTGACTGCTTCTTTATCCTTGTATTTTTTTTGTACATCCATCAACTTTAATTCGTGCATAATACTTCTCCTTTTTCCATTTTGCTAAGCAATTTTTTTATCTGCATTACAAATAAAAGTCCCGACACAAGAAAAGCTACTGCCCATATCCAAAGAGTTGTTACAAAAAGTGCTCTCGGAATCGAACCTATTACTCCATAACTTATTGATAAAAAGATGGCACTCATGCCAAATAAAGATGAATTCTTTCCTCTTGTTTCCATTGATAAAATTCCTAATGCAGTTATACTTGATACTAGATATGGAGTTAAAATGTACAGCCCCACCTGTAATAATCCAACGCTCCAATGATAGTTCAAATAGCCAGCTATCAAAAACAATATCATAACATTTATCATACCCGACAATACCAGCCATGCAGCAACACACTGTTTTGTATTGAAATAGCAGCTTTCTCCTAACTCTGCCATTTTTCCAAAAAACAATTTATCAATCACACTAATAGACGTTATGCTAAGAATACCTGCTCCAACCATACATACAGTAATCATCCCATTTTGATTCAATCCGGTATATTGCAATGCTGTAATAAAAATAATTCCTAAACAAATAAGGACACCATAAACAGCAAAAAACAATTTATCCATGTACCAAAATTGATGAAACAAAATATTTTTTGTAGACATCATCGGCGTTCTCTGCTTTTCCATTTCCTCAATCATTGCATAATAAGTCTTTTGTTTTCTTATTTCATCAACATGAACTTGCTCATCTGCCTTTGCAAAAAGAGTCTTTATTTCGCTATCTCTCATAATCATTCTCCATTAACTTTTTTAACTGATTTACACCTAATCGAAATCTTGACTTTGTAGTAGAAACACTGCACCCCATAATCTTTGCAATATCTTTAAATTTCATTTCTTCATAAATACGCAGAATAATAACTTCCCTCGTATCCTGCGAAAGTTCCTTTAATAAATTTCTCAGATAAACGGCATCCTCCGCTTCGGTCAGCATATCTTTATGGTTTGGAATTTTATCAATCTCCTCCCATTCGACGGCTGTTACTTTTTCTTTCTTATCCCGGAAATAATTAAAACATATATTTCTTGCAATAGTCAGGAGATAACCTTTGAGATTATGATGTTTATAGGAAGTTCCATATTTCATAAATTTCAAAAAAGTTTCCTGAGCAATGTCGTAGGCATCATCCTCTGTTTGAACCATATATAGACAAAAGCGATAAATATCTGCATAATATCGTTCAATAATAATACCGACTGCCTCTTTATTTCCGCTATGTACTTTTTGAATCAATTCGCTGTCTTTCATAGCGTTTTCTCCAATCATAAAACGTCTTACATCTTATATAACCACTACAGAGTAAAAAAAGTTCACTATAAAATTGTTTTTTAATATTTTTTTGCCATTCATCCTCAAATACCCACAATAGCTCACTTAATTCTACTTTCTGCAATTCATTATATAACTATTTTCCGCACCTGCGTTTACATTATGTTCAAACCGTTTGCCCTTTCAAAGCTTTATTTCTTTCTGCCTGTTTTTCTCTTATCTTAGCCATTGCAATATATTATTTCCTCTCTCACAATCTCTTCTGCCCTCGCCCGGATATTATTCATTTTCCGCACCCAAAGCAACTGATTTTCTTCTTTCAACTACTCTGTCACTCCCTCACGTTCTGCCATCTGCTCCACCAGCACATCAAACTGTAATTCTGCCTATTCCTGCACCATGAGCAGATGTTCCTTTAGCTTTCCACTTAGAACCATTCCCTGATAAATGCCACTCTTATATTCTTTCAGATAATGTTTCCGCATTAATCCGAACTTTCTCAATTCTCCTTCCGGCTCCGGATCTGGAATTATGTTCGGTATCAAATAATCTCTACATTTCTCGTAAGTTAAATTCATTGTTCATTCCTCACTTTCTTCAAATTTACATTTCCTGCTGCAGTTTTTTCTTCTTATCCGTCATTTCCCGTTGTGTTGTCTTTCTCTGTCGATTCTGCTCCGCTGCATCCGCTTTTTTCTCTTCCAGTTTTTGCTTGAAGGATTTTGGTGCCAGCGATTTTACAAACTCTACAAACGCCTCTCCAAGTCCCCTTGATGCCACAAACTGTTTTAATTTCTCAATCTGGTCAGTAAGGGTTGCTATTTTCTTCTCCAAAGCAGATATTCTCTTTTCATATTTTTCCAACAAATGATTCCTTGATACTGCCCGGCTGAAAGCATCCATAATCTTATTCCAATCACTTTTCTTTACCTTGACATATTCCTCACCGCCAAACAAATTATTGACCGGAATTGCAGCACTTTTTATCTTCTTGGTTTCTGCATCTACTTCTTTTGAAATGTTCTTTAGGGTAGTTGCTCTCAAATCATGCTTCGCAAGTAATTCATGATTGCTTTTATCCCTTGCCTCCAGTTCATCTATCTGATTCGCCAACTCCCCGGCTTGTGTAGCAAGTTCCCTGTTATGTATCTCCATTTCCTCTGCCTGTTGTTCCAGTGCTTCCACTTTCCGCATCGCAGCTTTATACTCCGGCAGGGTAAGGTTATCCCTCTGTATGCCCAATACCTCGACATCAATCCCTTTTTCCTGACAAAGTTCCGTCAAATAGGCTCGCTCCCTCTGTTGCCATGCAACTGTTTCATTTTCCTTTTTGCTGACCGCCTTTGCAAATCCCATTTGCTGCAATGCCTTAGTCAGACTATTGCGTGTTTTCATGCCTGTTTTATAGCCATTCGCAACCGGAATATAATCAATGTGCAAGTGCGGCGTTGCTTCATCCAAGTGCATAACACAATTAAACAGATACAAATTGGGATTACGCTCTTGAAACGTTTTTGCATACTGCTCCAATATTTCAATAGCTGCCTTTGCCTCCTCAGTAAACTTTCCATCTGCACCCACCACAGGAGTGTCATCCTTTTTGCCTATCTGAACGATATTCTCGTAGAATGTCTTTTCCTTATTACCGGAATTCTCTATTTCTTTCAGATAATTTCCCTTTCTACGATCCTTACGCTTTTGTCCTGCATTATACTCCATAAGTGCCTGCCCAAAGCATTTCTCATATGCCTGTTCCAATGATTCCTGTATATAAATTCGGTTCCAAGCTGTCCTTTCGGGTACCACATTATTACTGATAAACTCTCGGTTATTATGTGTCAGATGTCCCTTTCCCTTTGGAAATGAAATTGTTTTTGCTCTCAGTCTTTTTACCTTCTTTCTTCTAGTAATGCTCTAAATGCTCCGCATTTATCGCTGCTGTGCCAGTGAAAGCAAATGTCGCTAAGCGCCGCTTGCTTTCACCTTGCGCACAGCATTTAGTTACTTTTGTCAAAAGTAACTCCTTATTAGTTTTGACGCAGGCATCAAAACATAAGTCGCTCTCCGAGGGCTCTGCGAGGCTCATGCCAGCCCTGTAGCTGGCATGTCTGCCATAGAATACATGGCAGATTGCTCACTCCGTCAGATAATCCCTTCCTTCGTTCGCTTTGGCTGACGGTACCGAATATGCCTATTCCGGTACCCAGTCACCCATTGCAAATGCCATCGTTATCATCGCATCTGACATATCCGACTCCGGCACTCCTGCTGTTTCTTGTTCCATCTCATCTCTATGATCTCCGGTCTATGACGCAGAAGGTATGGCATTTCCATATATACTTTCCATTTCCTCCAGCAGCTCTCTCTTTAGCGTTGATAAATACATGGAAAGCATCTGCTCCGTTACACACTCTGAATTACTTTGTTGAAAAGCTCCCTGTTCTATTGCATGGTTTCCATCCAATATCTGAACAAATGCGTCTGAAAGTATTTTCCCGTAAGAGCCTTCTTTTCTTGTAATGCTCTGCAAATATTCCCATGTTCTACGCTGGTTTTCATCATCCATGCAGAATCGAACATTGCTTGAACGATACTCTTTTCGCATCTGAATTATCCTCTCATTCGTTGTTTCATCATGGCAAGTGCCTCATACCCTTTCGCATTAGCACATATATCTGTAATTACGGTTACTTCCGGTTTGGCTGTCAAGTCAGAGAAATTTTGTAAAAGACAGCCTCCACCACCAATGATATAAAGGTGTACCAATTCTTCCCGATATCCATGCGCTGTGAGTTTCTTCATAATTTCCGCTGTATAGTTTTCCGCAATCCGCTTGGTCGTCATAGCTACTGCATCTGTCCTGTCCCCGATTCCATTCCTCAAAAGCGGTTCAATGAGCATCTCCGGCACCTCCACACCACTGTGCTTTGATACTTCTTTTTGTATCTTTTCCATACACTGATGTACTTCGAACACTTCTGTGCTTATACTGTTTTCCATAGGTCTGCCATCATGAATTTCCAAAATACTCATAGTACCATTTCCTATATCAACCAACATATTCATGCCCGGCATAGAGCCTTGATTATGAACTGCTGCAAGTCCCTGCGGAAAAGTTTCCAAGCCGCATAAATGGACTTTGTATCGTTCCTTGCGAAATGAGAAATCCAGCTCCTTTTCACGCATGAGATAGTTTCTCCATTTCGCAGCCTGCGTCTTTACCCATGCAAGCGGTAATCCCACTGCAAGCACCACATCTGCCTCATACAATCCTCTGTACTTCATTTCCTCTGCCAGTCCTACAAGTGTCAGAATATAGAAATCATCCGATTCCGTTTTATTACCCTGATATACCAGATGGCTCTCACCAATCACGTAATATTTATCCCTATACTTTACATAATTAGTACTGACAATCGGCTCCTCGTCATAACACTCTATCCCAGTCTGCAATACCCGGTGCGCCGTCTTGATATTTCCATAACCATGATCCAGACCTATATAAATTTTTCCTGCTGCTTTGTTGCTTTTCTGATAATTGAATTTCTGCATCTATTTTTCCTCCTGTTGTTTACATTTGTTATTACAATACTCTTTTGCTATTTTTCCCGTTTACATTGTTTACAACTGCTATACCTTGCGTATTTACTGGATTTTCCGTAAACCATAGTGTTTACTATCGCGCATACACAGGCGGTAAACAGAATTTGTAAACGGGGATCAAAAAACTTATTTTTTATCAAATGGCATTTCTGCATGTTCCGGCAATTTATGAAATTCTTCTTTATCTGCTATCCTGCGCCATCCTCTTTGTATGCCATATTCCGCAAATCGGTGGGATGATATTTTCTCCCAACCGGAAATACTGTTGTTCATGACATTATTGATTTCCTTTAATTCCCAGTCCTTCGGCGTATCGTATTCATGGTCAAATGCTTCTTTATATATCATGGTGCTGCATACATAATCCTGTGACAATTCATCCAACCACAACTGGATAATTCCGACTTTCGCATCCTCCGGCATAAACTCTTTCTGCATCTGGCGCAGATAATTTTCCGTATCTTTGGATAATTTCAATTCATGCTGACCGCTTCGATACAGCTCCATTGCCTCCGCCCATGCCTGAATGATATAATTCCTTGCCTCTTTCTCGTCCTCAAGAATATGCTTCTCCACTCTGTCCGGGTGTACCAGTATCGGTGCAAATCTACGGTTGCCAGTCCTGTCTAATGGTAAAAAATCCATGCTGTTAGAAGTACCGACAAACACGCATTGTCTCGGTCTGTCCTCTGGATGCGTTTCATAAGGGATTTTATAAGTTTCTTTCTGTCTGCTGATAAATGACTTAATATCCTCAATGCTTTTGGCATTCACAGTAGCCATCATCTCTGACATTTCGATAATCCAATGCCCCTGCATTTTCCGGTACACATTATCATCATCCATGCGTTTCAGATCATCCGAAAACCATTCATCCTTGATTGCAAGGAACCGAAAAAATGTAGATTTTCCTGCCCCCTGTCCACCCACCAGACACACCATAATTTCATATTTGCATCCCGGTTCATATACTCTATGTATCGCAGCCAGCATAAGAAGCTGCATAATTTCTCTGGTATAGGCATCCTCCTCGGCTCCCAGATATTTGGGAAGCAATCTTCCAATTCGATGCTTTCCATCCCATACAAGTTGCTCCAGATACTCCCGAATCGGATGATACCGGTTCTCGCTGGCTGCGATATTCATAGCTTTGTTGATGTTCCTCTCATTTTTTAACCCGTACTGCTTTTCCAGATACCAATGAAGCTGGTACACATCGGTATCCGTCAGACTGGAAGATGTTCTTTCCCATCCAAGATCACCAACAATATCTATTTTTCCGGAAAGTTCATTTTTTCTGATGGCACCTTTTAACAAAAGATCACGCTGAAAAACGGTCATACAATTATCAATGCTCTGGCAGATATTCCCTTTATTATTTCTTACAAGGTCAGTCTGAATATCCTCAACGCTACTCCTTTCATCCTCAAGCACTTTCCCGACATCGTCCCATGATACATCTGCTCCATTTTCTGACATTTCCTGCAACCTGCTCCACCTCTTTTCTGCCCTGCATAAATAGTTCTTTTTTCTCTTGCTCACTTCCCATGCAGAGAATATCCAGCCAATAATTGATGATTGGTTCTGCATGAAGCATCATTGCATAATCCTCAGAAAATATTACATCCGGTGGCTTGCCATAAAGAACCTGTCCACTATCTTCAATCTGTACCAACGCATCTTTTAACAGTTCTATTGTTTCCTCACACCATCTGTAAAATCTTTTCTTAATCTGAATAATGCGCATGCGCTCCTCTTTTTCCCTGCGAAGCCTTTGCCTTTCTTCTCTGCTCATAGCTTCTGTCTGAACATGTAATCCAAAATCCTCAATCAATTTCTTTGCGGCATCGTATTGGGATAATCCATACATTCTTGCTGTGTAATCAATCACATCTCCACCCACACCACAAGCAAAGCAATGATAATTTTTATCCACCTTCATGCTTGGATGTCTGTCATCATGGAATGGACAGCAGGCAACACCATTTTTGCGGATACGAAGTCCATAACTTTCCGCCACCTGTCTTGTGGTTAGCTGCTCTTTTACTTCTGAAAATATGTTCAAATCACAAATTTCTCCTTTCATGCGGAGAAAGCCTTTGCTATAATAAATTTGTTGTGGATAGAAAGGCTTTATCCTTTTTATTCTTTCATGTCCCTGTTACCAGCAGGGGCATTTTTCTGTAATACAATCAATTTTTTTAGCAAAGCCAGCAAAAGCTGCTCATTCTCTGAATTTCCATTGTGCAATTCCTCACATATCTGCTCTAACACTTTTGATAATCGAAATGACATATAATTGCCTGACACTACCTTAATTTCCTGCTCTAACACTGCCTTTCGATAATATTCACCTTTCGGCACTCCCGATAATATAATTTTTGCCTCAACTTCTGCTTTTTCTTCATCACTCAGCCAGAATGCGATTGTATTATGCCGAAATCTATCCTCCCGTTTACACGCCATCTTCCTCACCTCGATCCACTTTTCCAAGACGGTCTGCAATTTTCTCCTGTGCATCCCTTGACTGGTGGCAATAGGTTTCAATCGTTGTCGTCACCTTTCCATGTCCCAGCCTCTTAGCAATCTCAATCGGACTGAACCCCATCTGCACCAGCATGCTTGCATGACTGTGTCTGGTACAATGTACTGTGATTTTCTTAACTCCAGACAACTTAATTCCGCGTTCCATCTCATGCTCAAAGAAACTCTTTGTTCTTCCTGCAAACAATCTGGTTCCCGGTTTTGATCGATACAATGTGCTGATATATTCCCGAATCTCGTCCTTCAATTCCTTATGAATAGTTATCACTCGCACCGAGCTTTCTGTCTTTGGAGCTGTAATCAAATCTTCTCCATCAAGCCTTGTAAGCGATTCATCCACCCGGATAGTTCCATCCTCGAAATTTACATCTTTCACCTGCAAAGCAAGTAATTCTCCAATACGCATACCTGTCCAAAACAATATCTGAAATGCCATCCAAGAATCTCTTTTATCCATAATTGCATCTGAAAATTTCTGAAATTCTTCCAACGTCCAGTACGGGCGTTCATCCGCTTTGCTTTTTCCCATACTGCCTGCCTTGTGGCATGGATTGGAGCGTAACTCATAGAATCGCACCGCATAATTTAGAATAGAACTAAGCTGATTATTTATCGTTTTCAGATAAGTCGGCTTAAATCCTTTATCAATCATTTCTCCCTGCCACTTTCGTATCATAGGAGCTGTGATTGCATTGATAGGCATATTTCCAAAATACGGAAGCACCTTATCTTTCATCACATATTCTTTCTGCTTCATAGTAGTTTTCCGCAGTCGTTTCTCCATATCTGCCTTATATATCTCCCAGAAATCATTCAAGGTCATGGTCGGATCAGAAGTTTGCTGCAATATGAAATGTGCATACCATTCCTCTGCTTCCTTCTTCGTCTTAAACCCTCGCTTCTGGGATTTCTTCTTGGTTCCCGTCCAGTCTGTCCACCGATACTGGATATGCCATGTACCGTTTGGATCTCGCTTTGCACTGCAGCTCATGCGCTCACCTCCTTGGCTCCGCCGTACCATTTCTCACGAAAATACTCCACCGGAATTTTGCCTGCGATTGTAAGGAAACCTTTTCCAGCCAGTTCCTTGTTCATTTCTCGCAAAATCTTGTAGGATTTTCCCATACTCACACCGAGCATCTTTGCAATGTCTTCTGCACTGTAGTAAATTTTTTCGTTCATATCGCTTTTCCTTTCCTTGGTTCTGTATAGTATCATTTTGTTTCGTTTTTATGTTATCGCAACATTTGTTTCGTGTCAATATCTTTTTTCTTTTATTTTTTTATCTGGTGTGTTATTCTATATATGATATTGAAACATTCATAGTTTTAAATCAGGAGGAAATCACAATGACAGTTGGTGAAAATATAAGGCGCATCCGTCAGGAACGTCACCTAACTCAAAGACAATTAGGAGAAATGGTTGGTGCAAGCGAAGCCTATATTCGTGCATACGAAAGTGGCAGAAGAAATCCTAAACCATCTTCCCTTGAAAAAATAGCAGAGGCACTTGCGGTCAACCCTGAAGTACTTGCAAATTCAGACTTTGATGGTATAAAAGCTATACACCGACTTTTTCAGATATTCCGCCAGTATGACGGCTCATTATTTGAATATCAGGATAAAGATGGAAATGATATGGTAGGCATCAGCTTTGGAACATTATCGCTGATGCAATCATGGTTAGAACGCTATGAAAAATATATGGATGAAGTCGAGAAATGTAATGAAATCAAAGATGTGAAAAAACGTGGCGAAGCTCTGTTGAAAGCGGAAGCTGACTTCAATCTTTGGATGGATATTTATCCGGAATCGGAGGCATGGCAGGAACGACTTAGGATTCAGAAGACACATGATGAGGTTATGGATAAGATGGGATTGAATCATAATGAGTAAAATATGTATGCTTGACTCACCCTTAATATTCATAAAGAAAGGATTATGACAATGACCGAAGACCAATTTTTAAAAACGATGATTGAAACCATTAAATATGATGATTACGAAAAAAAGGAAGAGATGCTAACTATTCTGCGTAATTCCGTTATATACTTTGATAAAACAAGTTCCTTTGCCACAAGATCTTGGCAATGCTGGGAGAATATCGATCTTAGAGTTCCTATTCCCCTTTTAAAAGAAGCAAGGAATTTGCAAAAAAACTTACAAGATATTGCATCTATGGTATATATCGAAACACATGATTATGATTTTAATCAATTAAATATAAAACCTAAACCTATTGATTTAGATATCGATAATTATAAGGAACATGATGCATTTTTTTCAGAGATTAAAGACACCATTATACAAGGAATCCGCAATGCAAAATATTTGATTTGGTGTACAGTTGCTTGGATTACTGACGATGATATTTACAATGAATTACTCCAAAAAAGGAACAATGGTATTCAAATACGAATTCTTACTTCCGATGAACCTTCTAACAGTCGATTACTAAAAAACTTATGTGATAATTTTGAAGTAGTAAAAATTCCTCAATGGGGTGAAAACTCCCGGAACAGGATGCATGATAAATTCTGTATTATTGATCTTGAATATGTTATGCATGGCTCATACAATTGGAGTAGAAATGCAATGAGTAACAATGAAACATTAGCTACTGCACTGGATAAAGATTTTGTTAAAAAATTTGCAGATGAATTTATGTTTTTATATAATGCGCACAAACATGATTAAAAGGAGGATACACATATGGATACTATATACACTACTGAATTAGTCGCTTTAGGAGCATCTCTTGCAGAATTAGCAGTAAAGGGCACTGCCACCGCAGTCTCAACAAAAATCAAAGCTATCAGAGATGAAAAGAATACTGATAAAGTTCGTAATACTTATGACGAAATTGTGAGCGAACTACTTTTGGAACGTGACGAAGCAATACGTATTGCACAGTCTTACAAGTCAGAACTTGAAAAAGTTGTTATTAGTGACGAAGATATTCAACACTTACATAATACCGTTTCAAATATACTTGAAATTATTAAATCTATACAAATCGCAAATGCCCTTCCAAAGGGAGAAGATGAAATTGCGAAGGTCAAATCTCAAGTTGAAAGTTATGAACAAATCAAAGAATTAATTAGTGTTGACACACTAAAAACAATGCAATTATTAGGTTTTAACTATAAAGCAGCAATCGGAGAGCCTTTAACAGAAATATGTGCAAATGCGATTTCAAAATTAGGCAATAAAACTACTGTATCTAAACGTAAATAAATATTTTGTACCCAAATCGTACCCAATACCATCTAAAAAATCCCTACAAAGCCCATAAATACAGGCTTTGTAGGGATTTAACCCTTTACTCAAACTCAATCGTTCCCGGTGGCTTACTGGTCAGATCGTAGAATACGCGGTTAACTCCCTTAACTTCATTAATAACACGATTCATAACCCTGTTCAGTACTTCATACGGAATCTCTGCGGACTCTGCTGTCATAAAGTCAATCGTCTTCACTGCTCGCAGTGCCACTGCATAATCGTATGTTCTGAAATCGCCCATAACGCCTACGCTTCGCATATTGGTAAGAGCTGCAAAGTACTGGTTCGGTATCCAGGATGGTTCTTTGCCGTTCTCAATTTTATAAGCTTCTGCTGCCTTATCAATTTCTTCACGGTAAATGAAATCAGCATCCTGCACAATGCGAACTTTCTCTTCAGTAACTTCGCCGATAATACGGATTCCAAGTCCCGGTCCCGGAAATGGCTGACGGAATACCAGCTTCTCTGGAATTCCAAGCTCCAGTCCTGCTTTGCGGACTTCATCTTTGAAGAGGTCACGAAGCGGCTCAATAATCTCCTTGAAGTCTACGAAATCAGGAAGTCCGCCTACATTGTGATGAGACTTGATCACTGCGGACTCTCCGCCAAGACCACTCTCTACCACATCTGGATAGATGGTTCCCTGTGCAAGAAAATCAACAGCACCGATCTTCTTAGCCTCTTCTTCAAAGATACGGATAAATTCCTCACCAATGATCTTACGCTTCGCTTCCGGCTCAGTAACTCCCGCAAGTTTATCATAATATCTCTGCTGTGCATTCACACGGATAAAATTCAGGTCAAACTGTCCATTAGGACCAAATACACCCTCAACCTCATCTCCCTCGGCTTTACGAAGAAGGCCATGATCTACAAACACACATGTCAGCTGCTTGCCAATAGCTCTGGAAAGAAGTCCTGCTGCTACAGAAGAATCAACACCGCCAGACAGTGCCAAAAGGACTTTGCCGTCGCCCACTTTCTCACGGATTTCTTTAATTGTATGCTCAACAAATGCATCCATCTTCCAGTCTCCGGCACATTCGCATACACCAAGTACGAAATTGGATAACATCTTCTTTCCTTCTACTGTATGGAGAACTTCCGGATGAAACTGGATCGCATACAGTTTCTTCTCCGCATTCTCGGCTGTAGCCACTGGACAGTCTGCTGTATGTGCAGAAATCTCAAATCCTGGTGCTGCTTGGGAGATATAGTCTGTATGGCTCATCCAGACAATTGTTTTCTCTGATACTCCTTCAAAAATTCTAGAATCTTTTTTGTCAACCAGCAACTCTGTTTTGCCGTATTCACTTACATCTGCTTTCTCAACTTTACCGCCGAGAACATGCATCATAAGCTGTGCACCGTAGCAAAGCCCAAGCACCGGAATACCAAGTTCGAATAATTCTTTCTGGTAAGTCGGTGAATCAGCTTCGTAACAACTGTTCGGTCCACCGGTAAGAATGATTCCCTTTGGATTCATGGCTTTGATCTTCTCAAGATCGGTCTTGTAAGAATAGATTTCACAATATACATTACATTCTCTGACACGTCTTGCAACCAGCTGATTGTACTGACCACCAAAATCAATTACAATAACTAATTCTTTCTTCAAGGTTTTCCTCCTGTTTTTCCCTATAAATTCTCATTGGAATCGTTACTGTTCACACTGGAAAATCTCCGGTAAACAATAACCTTGAATCTTCTTTCCATTATAAATGAGTATTACAACTTTTACAACGACTAATTTTCTTAGCTGAATAAAATTTTCAATATATCGTAGATAGATTTTATTACCATGAAATTAAGTTTGAATGCACAGCTTTTTCATACTGTATATTCCTATGCCGGTCACTTCAGGTGCGTTCCAATTTATAAGTTCTTTAGATTTTCCTCATATATTTTTCAATTTGTTCTCACAGATTCATCACAAATTCCGCGTATATTAATAAACAAATAAAGCGAAAGCTTTTTTACATAGATTATAAATATACTTTTTCTTTTTCATACTTGCCGGGCCAAAAGGTCCGGCCCTCCTTCTTTTTAGGAGAATTTTCGGAAGTTGCTTACGTCGGAGAATTCGAATTTGATTATAAATTTAACATAAAAAATCCCGGTCTTTAGAAAAGAACTGTCTTGATACTTCTTTTCTGACCGAGATTTTTATAATTCAGGTTCACTCTTCTTTTAACGAAAAAACACTGAGCCACAATAAAGTGTATCCCAGTGTTTTTTCTTATAACTCATCAAGCCCATAATCTTCAAATTAGAGAGTTTCTTTATCCAATTTTAAAGCTGATCCGGTTTCTCAACTGTATAAACACTCTGATCCTGGATTACCGTTGCTCCGGACATATCTGCTGTGTCGCTGTAGGAACCAGTTGTAATGGTGTACTCGCTGTCGCCCTGTACATACACAGTTCCGTCTGTACCCTGAATTGTTACAGTTTTTCCATTACTATCTACAATTGTTCCCTCATTTTCCAGAGATGAGACAGTACTGTCGCCAGTTACAGTCCAGGTGGAATCTGCGCTTACATAAACGTTGCAGTATCCCTCTCCGCCTTCGCCTGCATAGCTCTCATCATCTACAACTGCACCTGTCAGGCTGCTGCCTTCTGTGAGATAAAAGTCAAGATCACTGATAGAATCCCAGATCACATCTCCCTGCATATCCTGACTGATTCCTGTAAAGTGACAGTCAGCTCCGTTAACCCCAGACTGTCCCCAGCCTCTCTGGTTGGTGTTACCTGTGCACTGCAGGAAAAATTCATTGTCATCGTTATAGTTAATATCCACGTTATTTAAAGTAATCGTACTCTCTGTATTGGTTGTATAAAACACACCGCCGTTCTCAGAAGTCAGGCTGCCGCCATCCATCTGGAAGGTACTGTTACCAACCTCAGAATCACCAGACATGCTCTGGTAAAGGATTACAGTCCAGGTATTATCATTCTGATCCAGATCACTCATGTTTCCTGTCAAGTCACAATCATAAAGATGAATAGAATTCAGACCTTCAATACAAATAGCCTCAGAACCATTTGCTGTCAGAGTTGCATTGCTTACCGCAATATCAGCTGTGCTGTAAATAGCCGGGGAACCAACGCCGTTGGAAACATAATTTCCACCATCGATCACCATTGTTCCGCCGCCTCTGTCACTTCGGATTGCAGCAGAAGACTCACCGTTCGTTTCTACATCCAAGTCCCATCCGTAAAGAGTACCACCACCAGCTACATGAACACCACCAGAGGTATCCTGAGTCGTTTTCACAATTGTACCAGAAGCATATACAGTTCCATCACCATATGCAAAAAGCCCTGCTCCACCTGCTGCATCTGTAGTCACGCTGCCATCTTTCACATAAGCAGTACCATCTGTTGCCAGAACAGCAGCTCCTACACCATAGAAGCTGGAATTGTCTCCGCCCTGGCTGTCTGCAGAAGTTCTTGTAATGGTATCATTATCAAGTGTTACGTTTGCTCCGGAAGAAATCAATGCTGCATTCTCGTCAGTTCCTGTTGACTCAATTGGCTCATTTGATACAGTTGTATCTTCTATATACTCATTTACCGCAGTATAACTGTCCACACCCTGAGACTGGCCATCAGGACCTCCCTGTCCTGAAGCGCCTTGTCCATCACCGCCAGGCTGGCCCTGACCGCCCATTTCCATGGACATTACAGTAATGGAAGCAGCATTTCCATCCTCATCTAAAGTGATAGAAACGATATCGCCCTCTTGAATGTCAGAAAGTGAAATCTCCTCAGCCTCTGCGGACTGTCCGTTACCGTCTGGTTTTTCCGGCTCTTCTCCGTCCTGGCTATCTGTATTCTCACTTTCCTGGTTATCGTCAGCTGCGTCCTGACTGTCACTTGCTCCATCAGAAGAATCAGAATTCTGTCCATCACCTTCCGGCTTCTCTGACGCACCGCCATTCTGTCCATCTCCGCCAGGCTGCATACCGCTTGCCTGCTTTGTGATCACTGTATCCGCAGTAATTGTAATCGTCTGCTCCTCGCCAGTCAGATCCAACATAGAAGGCGCCTCACCGCCCTGGCCATTTCCATCCGGTGCTCCGCCATTCTGTCCATCTCCACCAGGCTGACCCATCTCTTTCATAGTCCCAACTGCAATGGTAATCTCCGAATCAGAAACCGACTTAACCTCACCAAGTACCATATTCTCCTGACTCTCGTCACTACTCTCACCCGAAGCATCTGCCTCACCACTTTCATCATTCGCCGCATCCGCAGCCGTCTCCGTCTTACTATCCTCCGCATAAACCATAGCCGGAACAGAAGTTGTTGCTACCATAATTCCCATTAAAACTGCTAAATATCTACGTTTCATACCCATTCATTTCCTTTCTGTATTCATTCAACCCTTCCGAAGTCCTCATTCTCTCCATCCGGATCATTTTGTTTTGTGTTCCTTATGGCTAATAATATACAGACCAAATGTGTGCAATTAATGGGAAAACTGTGTTCATTCCATGGTCAACCTGATAAGAAACTGTGAACTCCACCAAAAGAATATGCCGCAACAACCAAATTCAGTCGAAATATACTCCACTCAAAGAATACACATAACAGAAATGATTTTTGACAGAACTCAAGAAGAAAGCTGACTAAAAATATACAAAAGAATAGAATATAGTAAACACGAAAATCTCCCCAAAAGGAATCAGTCAACGTTTCCTACCAGTACACAACGCTAAGCAAACGTAATTACCATCCGCCTCTCTTCCCAGGCGCTGCGTCACTTCCTCCCCTCCTTCAACTACTCCCACCTGCAGCCGCCGTCCTGTTTTCCCCTTCGCCAGTACACAGTGAGAGGAAGGTGGTGTCGGCTGGGGGCTTTGCCAAAATGGGCGTTTGACGAGTATAGCGTCCCTAAGAATTGCACTGTCTGAGCCCTGCAAGGGCGAGTTTGCAATTCTTAGGGACAATAGGCGACGCAGTCAAACGCCCATTTTGGCATCGCTCCTAGCCGACACCACCTTCCTCTCACGTACCTTAATGACAGAAAAAAACAGGGCGCCATCACGCACCCTGCTTCATTCTCTTAATAACCTTAAGTCTGGTAAATTCCTCTCTCTCCTTCTCCTCCAAAGCATTGGAAATATCCTTGGTCAGAGCCTCGAACTTCGGAATCGTAATATTCTTCAGCGCATTCGCCCTCTTCTGAGTCTTCTTAATATTACTAGCCAGCCGAATCGCCGAATTCTCAATCATAGACAGCTTAATGGAAAGCTCCTTCACCCTCTCAAAAGCCGCCTTCGCCTCATCCAGAGACATCTTTGTACTATAATAAGCATATGTGGGAACATTCCCCGACTTATCATACTCCACCAGCGGAATCTCCGTACCCATAACACTACGTGTCTTAATACGGATAGAATTCTCCACCGGCACCGTATGGGAAATCTGATCCACAAACGCGATACCCATCTCCATATTCGCTTTCTGCAAAGCCTCATACGCAGTCCGGAACGTCTCGTCAATCTGTCCCTGGATATCCTTCGCCTGATCAACCAGATTCATCATCTCACGAATCAGAATATTACGCTTCTTATCCATCAGTTCGTAACCCTGACGGGAAAGAGCAAGTGAATTCTTAGCCAGAATTAAATTACCCTTGGTAGGAAAGGTATTCGGATCCATTCAAGTCACCTCACTCTTTATTTGGTAGTCTCGTGATAATACTGATCCAGAATCTTAGTATCAATACGGTCAAGCTCATCCTTCGGAAGCATACCAAGAAGCTCCCAGCCCTTATTCAGAGTATCGATAATACTTCTGTTCTCTGTATCTGTCTGACCGACAAACTCAGCCTCAAACGCCTTACCAAACTGCAGATACTTCTTATCCAGAGGAGAAAGCTCGTCCTCACCGATAACAGAAGCAAGGGCTCTCGCATCTCCAACCTTTGCATAACAGGAAAACAGCTGGTTGGCAACATCCTGATGGTCTGCTCTTGTGAAGCCCTCACCAATACCATCCTTCATCAGACGGGAAAGAGACGGCAGAACATTGATTGGCGGGTAAATACCCTGTCCATGAAGCTGTCTGTCCAGAACAATCTGACCCTCAGTAATATAACCGGTAAGGTCAGGGATCGGATGGGTAATATCATCATTAGGCATGGTCAGAATCGGGATCTGTGTAACAGAACCTGTACCACCGGAAACAATACCTGCACGCTCATATAAAGTAGCAAGCTCACTGTAAAGATATCCAGGATAACCTTTACGGGAAGGAATCTCTCCCTTGGAGGAAGAAACCTCACGCATTGCCTCACAGAAAGAAGTAATATCTGTAAGGATAACCAGAATATGCATACCTTTTTCAAAAGCAAGATACTCTGCTGCAGTCAGGGCAATCTTCGGAGTCAGAAGACGCTCAACAGTCGGATCATTTGCCAGGTTCAGGAACATAACAACATGATCGGAAGCACCGCTCTCCTCAAATGTTCTGCGGAAAAACTCTGCAACATCATACTTAACACCCATTGCAGCAAACACAATGGCGAAATTTTCATCGGAATCAGCACCCAGAGATGCCTGACGCACGATCTGTGCCGCCAGCTTATCATGTGGAAGACCGTTTCCGGAGAAAATCGGAAGCTTCTGTCCACGAATCAGGGTGGTCAGACCATCAATTGCAGAAATACCGGTATTGATGTAGTTACGCGGATACTCACGGGTAACCGGGTTCAGCGGCAGACCATTGATGTTCAGGCTTACCTCCGGTGTGATCTCGCCCAGCCCATCGATTGGCTGTCCAATACCGTTAAAGGTACGTCCCAGGATTTCCGGGGAGAGCCCGATTTCCATAGGATGACCGCTAAGACGTGTATGAGTGTTTCCAAGGGACATATTATCTGTACCCTCGAAAACCTGAATTACTGCTTTATCTTCGTATATTTCAATAATACGGCCAAGCTTTTCGGTACCGTCATCCATACGGAAGGAGACGATTTCCTCGTAGGAAGCGTTTTTAACGCCTTCCAGAACTACAAGAGGGCCGTTTATTTCACTAAGGCCTAAATATTCGATTGCCATAAAAAACTTACCTCCCTATCAGCCGTTTCTCTCTAATACGTTATCATAGAATCTGTCGATGTCAGCCTTATACTGGTCAAACATCTCAGGTTTGTTATTCGGAACATCATATTTGATAGCAATAACACGCTCAAAAATATTGTCCTCCTTCAGTACGGAAACCGGCATTCCCTGATTAACAAGGGAACGGCACTTCTCGTACAGATAAAGGATGATCTCCATCATATTGAACTGCTTGCTCATCGGTACACAGGTATCCTCTGCATGGAACGCATTCTGCTGAAGGAATCCAAGACGGATAACCCTTGCGATCTCCAGAGTCAGCTTCTGGTCATCCGGAAGAACATCACTACCGATCAGCTTAACGATTTCCATCAGGGAACTCTCCTGGTTCAGAATCGCCATCAGCTGATTACGGTCGCTTACAAATTTAGCAGAAACATTATCTCTGTACCATGGGGTTAAATCCTCCAGGTACTCACTATAACTTGTAAGCCAGTGGATAGCCGGGAAATGACGGGCATAAGCCAGAGATTTATCCAGTCCCCAGAAACAGCGGACGAAACGCTTTGTATTCTGTGTAACAGGCTCGGAGAAGTCACCACCCTGTGGGGAAACTGCACCGATGATGGAAACAGAACCCTCTGTTCCATTTAAGTTCTGCATCATACCCGCTCTCTCATAGAAAGCGGAAAGCTTGGAAGCCAGATAAGCCGGGAAGCCTTCCTCTGCAGGCATTTCCTCCAGACGTCCGGATAACTCACGAAGAGCCTCAGCCCAACGGGAAGTGGAGTCTGCCATGATGGCAACGTCATAACCCATGTCACGATAATACTCAGCCAGTGTAACACCTGTATAAATAGAAGCCTCACGGGCTGCAACAGGCATGTTTGATGTATTGGCGATCAGAGTGGTACGGTCCATCATCAGGTTTCCGGATTTCGGGTCGATCAGTTTACTGAAATCCTCCAGAACCTGTGTCATCTCGTTTCCACGCTCACCACATCCAATATAGATAATGATATCAGCGTCAGACCATTTTGCGATCTGGTGCTGTGTCATGGTTTTTCCAGTACCGAAACCGCCAGGAATCGCTGCTGTACCACCCTTTGCAATTGGGAAAAGGGTATCCAGGATACGCTGTCCGGTTACAAGCGGCACGCTTGCAGGGAAACGCTTGTAGGTAGGTCTTGGCACACGGATCGGCCATTTCTGCGCAAGTGCGATATCGCGCTCACTGCCATCAGAAAGACGAACCGTTACAATCGGGTCAAGGATGGTATATGCTCCGTCCGGAACCGCCTTGATAACCTCAGCCTCTCCAATTGTTGGCGGAACCATGGATTTATGAAGAATGGAAGCTGTTTCCTGAGTCTCGGCAATGATAGTACCTGCGCTTACCATATCTCCAACTTTAACAGTTACATGAACATCCCATTTCTTAGCAGTATCAAGGGAATCAACACTTACACCACGGGAAATATATTTTCCGGAGGATTTTGCGATCTCCTCCAGAGGACGCTGGATACCGTCGAAAATGTTATGAATGATTCCAGGTCCCAGAAGAACGGAAATAGCATCGCCTGTTCCCATTACTGTATCGCCTGGCTTCAGTCCTGTTGTCTCCTCGAAAACCTGTACGGTGGTCATGCCCTTTTTCAGACCAATGACCTCACCGACCAGCTTCTCAGGTCCAACATAAACCATCTCGGAAATCTTAAATCCCGGGTCGCCTTTCAGATAAATAACAGGACCGTTAACGCCGTAGATAATACCTGTTTTATTCATGGCTCAGCCCTCCGTCAAATTTGAATTCTTTTTTCAGCTTCTCATAAGCACTCAGGAAAGAGTTGTCGATCAGGATATTTTTCGCCGGGATGGTAGCTTTGATACCGCCCATAAACGGCTCCTTGGAAATCTCAACTGTAAATCCTGTCTTTGCAACGATAGAACGCTGTAATGCTGTATCTTCCGGGGAAAGATAGATGAAGATTTCATCATTTCCCGCAAATTCTCTTGCCTTCTGGATTCTTGTACAAAGATAATCCTGATATTCAGGGCTCTCCATAAAGTCCTCCAGATGATTCTTAACCTCTACAAAAAGCTCATTTCTAAGCTCATTCTGTTTGGCTGTCCAGTCACGTCTTAAAGTCAGCTGCTCAGCAGAAAGTGCCTTGTTTACCTCTCGGGTAGCATTTTCTGTCTCTGCCTTGATCTGTGCCTCGGCATCCATTTTTCTTGATTCTTTATGCTTTTCAAGCATTTCTTCCAGACTCTTCTTATGTGCTTCCAGTGTATTCTCAGCCTCTGTCTGGGCTTCCGCAACGGAAGTGTCATAGAAATGCTGCAGTTTTTCTTCAATTGTCATGCTTGGTCTTCTCCTGCCTATAACTTTAAGCCAATGGCTTCGTTAACATATCCGGTAATAAAATCAGGTTTGCGGCCTGTACCATGCCTGTCAGGGATTTCGATGATCAAAGGCGTTTTATGGTTCAGCTTTACATCGTCCACGATCTGGGGAAACTCCCTGCCGAATTTCTCGGTCAGGAGGAGAATCCCGATTTCCTTGTTGGCGATTGCTTTTTCCAGAGCGTCCTTCAGTTCGTCACGCTCATGGACTACCACGCCTTCCACACCTGCCAGTCTCATCCCTGTGCAGGTATCGATGTTGTCACTGATCAAAAACATTTTCATAATTATAATTTACCGATGATCATGAAGGAAATGATCAGACCGTAAAGAGCAACACCTTCGGCAAGACCTACGAAGATAAGGGATTTACCAAGAATGCTCTGATCCTCGCTGATTGCACCAAGAGCTGCACTTGCCGCACTGGCTACGGCAATACCACCACCAATACAGGAAAGACCTGTAACAAGAGCTGCTGCAATATATCCAAGACCTGTTGCAATACCTGCATCAGCGCCTGTTGCAGCCTGTACAGAAGAGCTTCCTGCAAACATAACCATTGCTGCTACTAACATGGTACCAAAGAAGAAAAATGCGTTTGTTGCGATTGTTGTTTTGTAACGTCCACGGCTCTTCTCGCCGATGAAATAGTAACCAAATGGAACGATAATGCTTAATACAAGCGCTACTGCTAAAATAATCTGTGTCATAACTGTCATGATAATTGACCTCCTCGTGTTTTAACATTTGTAATGTCACTGCATTTCACAGAGACATTTGATAAATATTTCACTACCAGCGGCAGTTTACTTTGCCTCCGCGTCAGAACGGAACGGCTCGAATTTTCTTCCGCTTCCTTTGTAGAAACGGCTAAACATCTCGTAATACTCAAGTCTCAGTACCTGGATACCAACGATCAGACCCTCAAGACCGCATACGAAAATATTTCCGAGAACAATCACTACCCAGTTCGGGCTTCCGTTCTCAGCACCGGCCAGCATCAGTACAACCTGCATCATAGCTGCATGGCTGACTGCATAAGCTCCGATACGCACGAAAGAAAGTGTGTTGGAGAAATAGCTCAAAAGGACTTCGAACATCTCGAAAAATCCCTGAACAATAAACATTCCCACACCGCCTTCAAAAGCTGCCGGCTTCTTTTCCACAAGGTTTGTAAGAGGCTCTTTTAAGAACATTACAAGCAGCGGAAGGATAAACATAATGCAAAGAACAATACCGCCAGGAAGCTTATGGCCTGTCATGAACAATGCAATTACAATCACTGCGGATCCATAGAATACAAGGCCTGCAACAGAGTTGGTATCAAACCATACTTTCTCTGTATCCTTTGCTTTCAGGGAATTCATAATATTAAAAATCATGCACAGAAGAATGATTCCCATACCAAAGCCAATAGCGATAATAAATACGGTATTCAGTTTTCCGATAAAAGGCACATTCATCATGGCATCCATAGGCCTTAACCATACAGGCTCTATAATATCTTCAAATCCGAAGACGCTGCCGAACATGAAGCCAAAGAATGTGGAAAAGATACCTGCACAGCTGATGATTCCGGCAAGATCAATATGCTTGAATCTGTAAAGAAGATATCCGCCGATCAATAAAACCAGACCCTGTCCTGCATCTCCGAACATTGCGCCGAAAATAAAGGAATAAGTGATGGCGATAAACCAGGTTGGATCCATCTCTCCATAAGCCGGAAGGCCATACATTTTGGTGTACATTTCGAATGGCTTGAAAAGCTTGGGGTTCTTCAGCTTGGTAGGCGGTGTCTTATGGGCATCCTCCTGCTCATTCTCATCAATCAGACAGAAAATACGGGAATCTCCGGAAATATCATTCTGGAAAGCTTTGGCATCCTTCTCTGTCATCCAGCCACAAAGGATATAAAATGGTTCCTTCGGCTTATAATCGGCTGCTGCCTCTCCCTTATTGTCCCCATGTGTGCATGCTGCCAGTTTACGGATATCAAAGTTCCGTGAAAACTGGGAAAGTGTATGTTTGCAGGAAACAATGTCGGATGCATTTTTTCTGAAGAAAGCTTTTCTTGCCGCTTTGTTTGCATCAAGATCTGCAATTGTTTTCTTGTACTGCGCTTCAAGTGCTGTGTATGCAGCTTTGGCAGTTCCATCATACTGATCCGGTACAAAGATTTTTTCAAAGTGCATAGCAGAATATACGGCATGAATTCGCTGTGCTTCATGAACGGGAACAAAATAAATTCCCCAGATATAACGGTCATCTTCATCACATTTAATGAAAATCGTATCCAGATTATCATAAATGTATGTTTTAAATTTATCGAAATAATCTTTCTCGATCCGTCCAAAGCGATAATGAATATAACGCATTTTCAGGATTGACTGCACATCAAAGTCTACATTTCGGAAAGGATAGATGATACGAAGTGATTCTGCCAGAGAATCACGTTTCTCTTCCAGTTCCTGACGGGTCTTGTTAAGGACATCCGCTTCATCTTTGATCTGCTGTACGAAAGAGAGAGCTTTTTCGATTGGCAGCTTCTTCGCAGAAGCCTGCTCCGGGTTCTCAACCTCTTCATAGAAGCTTCCGACTGTGCTTAAAGCTTCTTTATAAGGATTGATTTCAAGATAAGGGGAAAGATTCTTCACATCTGTGAGCTCAGTAAGAGCATTCTCCAGATGAATCTCATACCGGCTGAGGTAATTATTTACAACTCGGTCGATATCCTCTCTTGGCCCGGTAATGCTGACAAATTTCATTTTCTCAATCACATTGCTACCTCCGGGTTACTAATTGTTGTGAACATAATGCATTGCCTCGTCCGGATCAACCTGGTAACGAACACACTCCAGTGCGATGGTCAGACGGTTTACCTCATGCTCTTTGTGGTAAAGATAAGAATACAAAACAGCTACTGAATAAGGATCCTTGCGAGCCTCTTTCTCAAGCACGGTACGGAGCAGACTATTATAAAGCTCCTCCATGGAGATCAGGTTCAGCTGCTGATATTTCCTGCCGTACCAGGTACGGGAAAAGATCTGCTCACCTTCTTCTTTGCTGGTAGCTTCCACCAGAGCTGTGATTTCTTCTTTCTTTAGTTTATAATTCACGGGAATCAGCTGTGCGTAGATGGCTGCCGGCTCCATTTTGTAATAACGCTTGGATCTCAGGATAAACTGCAGATTCAGCATATCAAACTTCTCACCATAAGCCTTGGTGATCTCGTCCAGATCGTTTCCCTTGAATAACTTTTTGCGGACACTCCAGATCTGATTAAAATAATAAAGATCAAGAGCCATTCCGTAGTCAAATAAAAGTCCATTGCCGTTCTCATATACGCTCTGAAGCGGAGCATAGAATTCATTGCCCTTCAGGGCTGTCATGAACTCATCCATATTTCCGGCACCTGCCACTCTGTCAATGTCCAGCTTGGAATGGTGCAGGAAAAAGTCGCGGTAAGGACTCATATCCACAGGATCGGTGCTTCTGTGATCAAAGAGATTCGTCATGATCTCTTTCAGAACACGGATTTCGTAGCGCTTGGAATAAAGTGCCAGGAACTTGCGCTGCTCCTTGTTTGCAAAATTGTAAATGCGGGAGAAATTTCCGAAAATGGATTTCTTCAGAAGCTTCTCGATCTCACCTCGGTGAAGATTATTCTCATCAAGGTCTGACCATGCTTTCGCATATTCCGGCGTTTTCTTCAAATAAGCGGCTACCTGTGGAACGTCCGAAAAGCGGACGATTTCCTGAAGCTGTTCATCTGTCACCAGATGACTGCTCATAGCGCGTATTTTCGTGGAAATTCCGCTGTAGGAAAGAACGCTTCCCATTACATCACTTCCTCCTGAATGATCTTTTCAAAAATTTCTCTGGAAAGGCGTTCGTGATTCTTCGCATAGTAAGCGTCCAGCTGACTTAAGGCAGCCTGAGTGTCTTCCCGCAGGGATGACAGGCGCTTATCCTTCTCACCCTCAAGATTCCGGCGAATTTCCTTAATCTGCTCTTCTGTCTGTTTCTCCAGCTGGGTGTCGAATTCCTTGGACTGCCTTTCCATCTCAGCTGAAAGAGCTTTCTTCTTCTGCAGTGCATCCTTCATAATGGTCTCTGCAGTTGTCTCTATCTCGGATAACTTACCGATTATCTGTTCCATTTTTCCCCTCCTTTTTCAAGTTTTAAGTATCTTACACCCATTTTGATGAAAATACCAGTCAAACTTTGCCTAAAATTTTCACAAAAATTCAATACAATTCCAGATGTTTTGACTAAAAATTAACGATCTTATCAATTCCTGTCATATCGAAATTTTATACTAGGTACACGTATTAATTATAAATAGGAAGAAAATGCATATTTATACAGAGTTCTCCCACATTTTTCCGTTTACTTTTCTTATTGACGCATTTCATATTCAGTCAAAATTAGTCAGTTTTTTCAATTAAAAGAACTTTGCGTTTCCCCCCTGACATAGAATGTGTTTGAAAAATCACGATATCAATATTATTGCGGAAAAGCAGGAAATCATGTATAGTAGTTTTGTTAAGAATGAATACAATTTCAGCTGATTCTGACAAGCATTTTTTACCACCCGGTAAACTTTTGCAAAGAGCCGGAATCAGTTTCATACAGCTATAAATATAATTACAGGAGGAACCTATGCGACTTAGAAATATACCAGGCGCCAAAGACGCAATTGCAGAAAGTATCTACGTGATCCAGAATCCCCAGGAGAATAAGGGAAACTGGGACAAGGTTTTCCCACAGCATCAGCCTGTCCATCTGGAGGTTGGCATGGGAAAAGGCCGCTTTCTTATGGATATGGCGAAGCTCCATCCGGAGATCAACTATATCGGAATCGAAATGTATGACAGCGTACTCCTTCGTGCCATTCAGAAGAAAGAAGCCCTTGCAGAAGAAGGACAGGAGCTTTCTAATTTAAAATTCATGCGCATGGATGCAAGACTTCTTCCCGAAGTTTTTGAAAAAGGCGAAGTTTCCAGAATCTATCTGAATTTCTCTGATCCCTGGCCTAAGGCTCGCCACGCTTCCCGCCGCCTTACCTCCCGGGAGTTTCTTTCCCGCTACGACAAGATTCTGAAAGAAGACGGAACCATCGAGTTCAAAACTGACAACCGCGGCCTGTTCGACTTTTCCCTGGAAGAAGTCCCGGAAGCCGGATGGAAACTGGAAGCTCACACCTTTGACCTCCACCATAACGAAGAAATGATGATTGGAAATGTAATGACCGAATATGAGGAAAAATTTTCCTCTATGGGAAATCCGATCTGTAAGATGATCATTCGTCGTTAAATGTTTCACCTTGCTGTATTTCTTTTCATATTATAAGGAAGAAATATCTGGCAGGAGTTTTTTATATGAAGCGAACCAGATCTTTGCAAAAATTTGCTGCTCAATTTGGCTATGAACATAAAAACAGAAGCAATCCCTTCTCCGGCATAAAAAAGCATGCCAATGAACTGTCCAAACTGCTGGACAGCATGTTTCCCAAGGACAAAAACGACAAAGAAAAATCATAAAAAGGAAGCCAAACAAATGAAAAATTCTCCGACAGAAGTGAAAAAGAAAGAAACGGAAGAGCGCAAACGTCAGGAAGAGCTGGAAAAACAAAAGCGTAACGAAACGTACCAGCTTCTTGGCGGTTCCCAGAATGACAGTGACGCAGACGACGATTCCTCATTAGACGGAAATATCCAACAGCTGGAAAATTACAGCTACTTTGACGGCGACAAAATTCTTGAATCCCTAAAGCTTGCCCCCAAAGACCGAAAGAACGGGGAAGCCATCTATCGCCAACAGAAAATGAATGTCACAGATATTTCCTGCGGCTACGACAGGATGAACGGTCAGCGCCTTGGCCAGATTGAAGCAACCTTCCAGACTGGCAGAGATATCTTCGGCGTCACCCTTCTTTTCTCTCACGAGGAAGTTACTTATGCAAGATGCGGATGCCCGGAATGCCACAGAAAATACTGGGGCTGGTATTCTGATAATTCCAGGTGCCAGTATACAGCTGCACTTGCCTTCTATATTCGTGATTATGTAAACCACAGCAATTTTTCGGATGCCACTGACATGAACGGAGACTATCTGCTGAACTCCTATCGCAGAGGACAGCTCAAAAATGACCAGAAAGAAACACCGGCCCATGTTTCCGCAGGTGTTTCCCTGGTTCCAAGACTGACACAGAATGACAATAAGCTTTCCGTTTCTTTTAAGGTAGGAACTTCCAAAATGTTCGTGGTAAAAAAACTGGATGACTTCTGCCGTCAGGTTCGCAACGGTGAGACCGTTCAGTATGGAACCAACACCCAGATCAGCCACAAAACGCAGGATTTCACAGAGGAGAGCCGCAAATGGATCCGCTATATTGACCGGATCGTCCGCGAGGAAGAGCAGTTTGTAGACAAAATCCAGAATTCCGGCATCTATTTGCCAAAAAAATTTAATGTTGGCAATTCTCTGGATCTTTTTGGCTGGCGTCTGGACAGTTTTTATGACAATATTTGCAATGATAAAATAGATTTTGAAGATAAAACTCCGGATGCTGCCCGTAAAAAAGCCCAGCTTCACTGCAAAACAGGGAATCCACGGATTTCCATACGGATTCTGAATGCCTCTAAGGACAAAAAGCAATTTGACGGTGTCACAGTAAAGGGATACATCCCAGAGCTTTTTCAGGGTATGGACTCTTCATACTTTATCCAGGATGACAGCTTCTATAAAACCGAACCGGCCTTTATGGAGAAGGTCCGTCCATTGACAGCGCTTTCCAGAAATGGAGAATTCCACTTCCAGATGGGGCGTAATACACTGTCCAATTTTTATCACAATGTGCTGCCCCAGCTTCAGGAAGTGGCGGATATTACGGAGGAAAATCCGGAGAAATTCAGACAGTACCTCACGCCTGAAGCACACTTCGTATTTTATCTGGACATGGAAAACGATAACGTTATCTGCAAGGTAAGCGCCTTTTATGGAAAAAGAGAATTCTCTGTAGGAAAGCTTTTACTTCATGAGGATATCTCCCCGGACCAGCAGTTCCGTGACTTTCCTCTGGAAAACAGTGTGCTGGATCAGACCATGGAATGGCTGCCTTACTATGATCCCGACTTTGACGTACTTCACTGCAACCATGACGAAGAACTTAGCTATCAGATCATGGAGTCTGGAACTGCCGCCCTCATGGAGCTTGGCGAAGTACGCTGCACCAACCGTTTCCGCAGCAGACACACCTTAAAGACTGTAAAGGTTTCCGTTGGTGTGTCCGTATCCGGCGGACTCCTGGATCTGAATATTTCCACGGATGATATTTCCAGCCAGGAGCTTCTGGATATCCTGAAAAGCTATCAGCTGAAGAAAAAATATTACAAGCTGAAAAGCGGCGAATTTGTCAATCTTCAGGAGCAGAACCTGGAAATGTTGGCAGAACTGATGAAAACCCTTCATCTCACCCCAAAGGAATTTGTCAAAGGAAAAATGCACATTCCGGCATACCGCACCTTATATCTGGATCAGATGCTGGAGAGCAACGAAAACATATATGCCAACCGTGACCGTCATTTCCGTGAAATCGTAAAAGGCTTCAAAACCATTAACGATGCCGATTTTGAAGAACCGGAAAGTCTTTCCAGGATCATGCGAAAATACCAGAAGAACGGTTACAAATGGCTTCGTACCCTGGAAGCATGGAAATTTGGCGGAATTCTCGCCGATGATATGGGCCTTGGAAAAACCTTACAGGTAATCGCAGTTCTTCTTGCAGCGAAGCTTGAAGGAAAAACCGGCACATCCCTGGTAGTAGCTCCCGCTGCCCTTGTTTTTAACTGGGGTGAAGAGCTTGCCCGATTTGCCCCACAGCTGAAAGTTTCCCTGATCGCAGGAAGTCAGTCCGAACGTCAGGCGAAGCTTCAGACGTACTCAGATTTCGATGTTCTGGTCACCTCTTACGATCTTTTAAAAAGAGATATTGACCAATATGAGGAAAAAGAATTTTTATACCAGATCATTGATGAGGCACAGTATATCAAGAATCACACAACAGCAGCAGCCAAATCTGTAAAGGTGATCCACAGCCAGACCCGCTACGCACTTACTGGAACACCAATTGAGAACCGCCTCAGTGAGCTTTGGAGCATTTTCGATTATTTAATGCCGGGATTTCTCTACGGTTATGATTCCTTTAAAAAGGAATTTGAAACTCCGATCGTAAAGAACGACGATGAGTCTGCCATGACCCGTCTGCAGAAAATGGTGTCTCCATTTATCCTTCGCCGTCTGAAAGAGGATGTGTTGAAGGATCTTCCTGAAAAACTGGAAGAAGTCCGTTACGTGAAATTTGAGGATGCACAGCAGAAGCTGTATGATGCCCAGGTTGTACATATGAAGGAAAAAATTGCCCAGCAGGACGAGGGCGAATTTAATAAGAGCAAATTGTGGATTCTGGCTGAATTGACGAAGCTGCGACAGATCTGCTGCTCTCCTTCTCTTTGCTTTGAAAATTACCGCGGTGAATCTGCCAAGGCTGAGAGCTGTATGCAGCTGATCCAGAGTGCTATTGATGGTGGGCACCGTATGCTTTTATTTTCCCAGTTTACTTCCATGCTGGCTCTTCTTCAGGCAGCACTGGAAAAAGAGGGGATTCCTTATTACATCATCACTGGGGAAACCTCCAAGCAGAAACGACAGGAGCTTGTGAAACAGTTCAATTCTGATACCACTCCTGTATTTCTCATTTCCCTAAAAGCAGGCGGCGTTGGACTGAATCTGACAGGTGCAGATGTGGTTATCCACTATGACCCCTGGTGGAATCAGGCTGTCCAGAATCAGGCCACTGACCGTGCCCACCGTATCGGACAGACAAAGAAAGTTACCGTGTACAAGCTCATCGCCCGCAATACCATTGAAGAAAAGATCCAGAAGCTCCAGGAAGCAAAGCAGGATCTGGCAGAGCAGATCATCAGCGGTGATATGGGACAGCTGAGTGGTATGAGCAGGGAGGATATTCTGGAATTGTTGTAGGAAATGAAAATAGATTGCTGTTTAGTGGAGTTGTAATCCCCCCACTAAATAGCAATCGTAAAAGTTTTCGAAAAAATTTAAAAAAATTATAAAATTCCTATTGACTTTTGGTGCACACCTGATATATAATACATCTTGCGTTGAGGAAATAACAACTCAGCGAAATAAGAGATGCGCCTTTAGCTCAGTTGGTAGAGCACCTGACTCTTAATCAGGGTGTCCAGGGTTCGAACCCCTGAAGGCGCACTGAAAGCACTGTTTTTGCGGACAAAGCGATTGCCGCGGGGACGGTGTTTTTTTGTGCCTGCAAAGCCAGTAAGATCAAGGCTTTCGGGGATTTTAACCCTTTCGACTATAAATTGTAATCTCACGTTTTTCCAAAAACTGTTACATTTGGGGTAGTTACAAATGGTTACATTTGAATACATTTTTGAATACAAATAAAGTATGCAACTTTACCTTTCAATTTCTCTTAGCAAAAAGCCCTCTGCCATAAATCATATCTGATTCTGGCAAAGGGCTTTCTTCACTTGATTTTTATAAATTTTTCTCTTTCCTTATTCTCATAATTTGCTCCATTGGAACTCCAAATATCTGAGAGATCTCTGTAGCATTGTACTTAATATAAAAATCAGCTGTTCTGCGCCTGGGATGCTCTCACGGTTGCCAACCGCATTCGTAATCCTATACTTTTTTGTCAGACATTTTATCGTTTTTGGCTTTAATTGTAATATTTTTCGCGAATATTCTATAATATTTTGATTTTGTAAAAGTCAATACCTTTTTGCCGATTTCTGTCGAATTTTACATTTTCATAACAATAACCAAAACATTTGTTTCGATTCCCATTATGTAAATCAACTCATCCACATGCTTTTCCATGTGGATAATGTGGATAACTTTGTGCATAACTTGATTTTTCAACATTTTTTCATATTTTTGAAAGTGGAAAACTTTCTACCTATTAATTCACCTATCCACATTTTTTTTAAGTCTTTGTGCAATCTGCTAATTTCAACACTTTTCGACATTTTCCCTTGCAAAATATCGTATTTACAATACCTTACAAAATACACACAAATCAATTTTATTCTCTCACCATTCCCCTTTGTATCGTGGCATGGTTACCGTTCGCAACCTTCACAGTAACAAGCTTCGCAATGCACAAAAATCATGCTTTGCATGATTTCGCGCCGCAATTCTCGGGTTTTCTGCGAACCTTGTTCAAAAAAGCACCTCGCGGAATGTTATCAGCGAATAACAACGTGGCAGACTCCCGTCACTGTACAAAAAGGCCGGGGAAACCTTCCCCGGCTGTAAATGTCAGAACAGGATAACCGGATTTCATATCCGTTTTATCAAATGCTCCGCTCCCTCACTCTTATTCACTAAAGAAGCCGTCCGCTTCAATGTAAGTTCCTACTCCCACAGGCGCCTCATAATCATAGTTGGAAATCTTGATTCCAGACGCAGATGTACTTGCATGGATAATCTGTCCATTTCCAATGTACAGTGCCACATGGCTGATTCCGCTTCCATAGAAAATCAGATCTCCTGGCTCCAGATCTTCCACGCTTTTTTTCGCTGATTGATTATACTGATCTGCTGCTACTCTGGGCAGTGAATAGCCAAACTGTGCAAACACAGACATTACAAACCCGGAACAGTCTGCTCCGTTTGTCAGACTTGTCCCACCGTAAACATAAGGATTTCCCTCAAACTGCAGCGCAAAATCCACGATTTGCTGACGAAGCTCTTCCTCAGAAAGTACCTCCTCTGCCTCTGCAGTCTCTGTCATCCCAGCTACAAATGCCTCGCCCGCCTTTTCCACAGCAGCCTTAGTCGCTGCAAACGCAGTCTGTGGAAAAATCATCTGAGAACAGACCGTTATACACATTGTCATTCCGCAGATCAGTTTTTTCATTTTATTTTTTAACATTCATACACCTCTCAATTTATATAAAATCGCCCTTCAAAATGTTACATTTATATTAAGCATATGTAACAATTACGCATAATATCACAACAATCTGTTACCGTCAATTTTGCTCCCACAAATAAAAAAATCGCCTTTTCCGTGAAATCCAACAACTTCCCCATGACATCCCCAACTAATTTCGTCATTCCCGTCAGTCTTGTACACAAAATACACATAATCTTAAAGCCATGGAACCAAATATTTCGCATACTACACTGAAATTCTCAATAATATAGTAGAAATCCCCCAGAGCAGAGGGCATCCTATGTCAAACAGACCAAAATTCACCGCCGCTATTCTGGCTTTTTTTCTTATTATCTGCTTCACATTTTCCTGGCTTTTCAGTCATGTCTTCTCCGAAAATGCCCGCTTCGAAAACTTCGCGGAGTCCATATTTGAAAAAGAGGTTTCCGGAAACGCCCTGAATCTTCATTATTCCCTGGCTTATCCGGAAAAACAGGGCATCTCACGCCCCCGCGCTACCCTTGGCACAATACATCCCAACAATGAAAAAGCCTCTGCCCAGTGCCAGGAATATGTAAAAAAGCTGAAAAAATTTTCCCAGTCAAAGCTCAGTACTTCCAATCGCCTGACCCTTGATCTGCTCCTCCTTTACTACCACACCGAAGCCTCTCTGGGCGACAATTATCTTTTGGAAGAGCCGCTTAGCCCAAGCCTCGGGATCCAGGCGCAGCTGCCTGTACTGCTGGCGGAATACTCCTTCTACACCAATCAGGACATCACCGACTACCTGAATCTCCTCTGCAGCACGAAAGAATATTTCCAGAGCATTCTCGCCTTTGAACAGACAAAATCTGATGCCGGATTTTTTATGTGCGACGAAACCCTGGAACGCATTCAGGACCAGTGCCGTTCTTTTATTCAAAACCCGGATTCCAATTATATGCTGAAAATTTTTTCCCAGAAACTAAAAGCCTATGGAAAGCTTTCCGAAAAGGACCAGGAACAGCTGAACCTGACCCATAAACAGATTCTGAAAGAAACGGTTCTCCCCGCATATCAAACACTGATAGAAGGTCTGGAACAGCTTCGGGGAACAGGAAAAAATACCGGAGGACTGGTCAATTTTTCTGGCGGAAAGGAATATTACCAATATCTTCTAAAAAGCCAGGTGGGAATCTACATACCTGTGGAAAAACTGGAAAAGCGCCTCACCCAGCAGCTTTCCACCGATTCTCAGGAAATTTCAGAACTTTTGAAACAGCATCCACAACTTCTCACATTGCTAAATGAGAAAATGGATTTGCCAGATATGGAGCCCACACGGGTCATGGAGCTTCTGGAAAAAAATATTCAGCAGGATTTCCCCTCCACTGCTTCTGTAGATTTCGAAATCCGGTCTGTACATAAATCTATGGAAGAATTTCTCAGCCCGGCGTTTTACCTGACACCGCCAATGGACACAGGAGCGCCAAATGTTATTTACATCAATCATGGACGGCAAATTTCCAATCTGGAGCTTTTTACCACGCTGGCGCACGAAGGCTTCCCCGGTCATCTTTACCAGACCGTTTATTTCGGACGACAAAGTCCATCCCATATCCGGTATCTCATCGATTACAGCGGATACGTGGAAGGCTGGGCCACTTATGTAGAAAGTTATGCGTATGATTATGCCGCAGATTATCTGTCTGCCGGCACCTTATCCTCACAGGAAGCTTCTGCCTGCACGCGACTTTCCTGGCTGAACCGCAGCGTGAATCTGTGCATTTACTCCCTGTTGGATGTGGGAATCCATTACCACGGCTGGACTCCTGCGCAAGCCGCCCGCTTCCTGAAACTTTTCGGAATCCGTGATGCTGCTGTCACGGCCGAGATTTACCGATATATCACCGAAACACCTGCTAATTATCTGAAATACTATGTGGGATATCTGAATTTTCTGGATCTGAAAGAAGAACAGCAATCCCTCCTTGGCGAAAACTTTGATCTGAAAAGTTTTCATCAGAAGATACTGGAAATCGGCCCTGTGCAGTTTCCGGTTTTGCGAAAATACATGAACGAGAAATTGTGATTGCCTCTGAAGCTGCAGTATTTTCGCCCGGCTTCTGCCTGTCAGGTCCACGCGCAATATTACCCGAAAATTCCCGAAATGCTGTAACATTTTTTTAAATATTTATGTAATAACTTCTTTCTTTGAGCACAATAATTTGCTATAATGAACTCACATTGAAAATATGCAGGATCCATCTGATTTTCTGATCCTGCTGGTCATACTTTCCTACATTAGAGAAGGGCAAAATCATGAAAAAACGAGATAATCTCCCATTAAATTATAAAGAACGCCTGAATTCCAGAACCAGCTTTCTGGTATCCATCGCGGTTCTGGTGGTTCTCTGCCTGGTGTTTAACCAGATGGACTACACCATGATCCGCCAGCCAGCCGCCCAGGCGAAAAAAGCAGCTGACTTACAAAAACAGAAGGAAGAAGAGGCAGCTGCCACCACCCAGGAAGTCACTACAGCCACAGTTCTTGCAGTTGGGGATAACCTGGTTCAGCCAAGTCTTCTTGCATCCGGCCAGTCAGAAACCGGCGCCTGGAATTATGACAGTGTTTATGCTAATCTGAAATCCGATATACAGGCTGCCGACATTGCTATGGTCAATCAGGAAACACCTTTCACCACAGACCACAGTGCAGTCAGCGGTACCGCGCCTTACGCCACTCCTACAGAGGTTGGCGACGCACTTGTAAATGCCGGTTTTAATGTGGTCACATCTGCCACAGCACTGATTGATGACAATGGTTCTTCCATGATCAACGAAACTTTAAATTACTGGGAAACCAGCCATCCGGATGTCACTCTGGTTGGTATTCATAAGAGCCAGACCAGTACAAATACAGCGAAAATTGTAGAGATAAACGGAATCAAAATTGCATTCCTTGACTATACTTTCCCGGCGTATGGAAGCCAGTCCGGAATCTCCGATAGTTCTGACACTTCCGGAGACTCCACAGGATCCGATAGCTCCACAGACAGCACGGACAGCTCTGCTTCTGATAACTCAGCAGGTGGTACCGACGGCTCAACAGACGGTACTGACAGTTCTGCTTCCGATAATTCAGCAGACACCACCGGAAGTTCAGCCAGCTCCGGAAGCGCAGCTACATCATCTTCCAGCAAAGGCTCCATGATTGACACATTCAATACTGCCGATGTTGCAGCCGCCATCAAACAGGCCAAAGCTTCCGCAGACTGTGTGATTTTCTCTGCAAACTGGGGCAAGACCGAAGAACCAATGCCTACCGAATACGAAAAAGAATGGGCCAACTTCCTTATGGAGCAGGGTGTTGACGTTGTGATCGGAACCAATCCGAATGTGCTCCAGCCATATGGCTACCTTACAGATGACTCTGGTCACAACATGCTGATCTACTACTCCCTTGGCAACTTTGTTACCGGTCAGGAAACACTGAAGCAGCTTCTTGGCGGAATGGCAGCCTTTACCATTCAGAAGACTGTAGACGGCGACCAGACCAGCATCCAGATCCAAGATGCCACACTGACACCGCTGGTTATGCATTACAGCTACGATACCCTGGAATATGCACCATATAAGCTGGACGATTATACAGACGCTCTAGCATCTGCACACAGCGTCCGCCAGTCCATCGGAGATGAGTTTTCCCTGGAAAACCTTCAGACAAAATATGATGAAATCATGTCCATGAACGTCACACCATCTACTAAGACGGATCTTCTGGATGTCACATTTGATTCCGACGGAAATATGCTGGATTCCAACGGAAATTACGTGGAGGATAACGATTCCATCACCTCCTCCTGGTACTATCAGACACTTGCCACCCAAAGCAGTTCCAGTTCTGACGGCTCTGGATCAGACAATTCCGGATCAGACAGCTCAGACGCATCTGATGACAATTCAGAAGGTTAAATGTGCCCCATACCAGGTTCAATATTACTAATGACAAAATCTGCAGTACTATAATATATATAGGCTGCAGATTTTTGTTCTTCCGGCATTCCAAACATTTTTTTGTCATCAAATGGCTGGTATACAATTCCTATTTACTGCAAATCAGATAGTATCTATGTCTTATTGTCACGAAAACCAGTCATTTATCACATATAGGTTGTTTTTTCAGACAAAATCAGATAAAATTTATAGTAGAGTAGTAACGATTCCGCACATTCACAGTGATATCCTTCTGGATACACAGAAATCATGTTTTATACGATTTTGCGCCGCATTTCTCGTTTTTTCTGTGAACTTCGTTCACAAAAACACCTCGCGGAATAATGTCTGCTGAATCGTTATGTAGAATAATTAATAAAATCATTTTCGGACAATAACTGTACAAATTAACGAAACCACTATGTCTGCTCACACAGGCACCACCAGATATGAAATCCATGGTTTCTGCGCCAATGCACTCCTGCTATTGGCATCAGGTGGCATTCGTTTACATAATTTTTCCAGTCATTGACCGGTCAAAAAGAAAGGAGTTACAATATGGGACTTATTAAAGCAGCACTTGGCGCCGCAGGCGGTACACTTGCAGATCAGTGGAAAGAATTTTTCTACTGTGATGCCATCGACAATGACGTTCTGGCAGTAAAAGGTCAGAAACGCACATCCAAACGTTCCTCCAATACCAAGGGAAGCGACAACATTATCACCACCGGATCCGGAATCGCAGTCGCAGACGGACAATGTATGATGATCGTAGAGCAAGGCAAGATCGTTGATATCTGCGCGGAACCAGGCGAATACACCTACGATGCTTCTACCGAGCCAAGTATTTTCTCCGGAAATCTGGGCGACGCCATCATGAACACTTTCCACACCATTGGCAAGCGTTTCACATTCGGCGGTGACACTGGCAAAGACCAGCGTGTTTACTATTTCAACACCAAAGAACTGGTAGACAATAAATTCGGAACTCCGAACCCGATTCCATTCCGTGTTGTAGACCAGAACATCGGTCTGGACATTGATGTTTCTGTCCGCTGCAGCGGTGTTTATTCCTACCGCATTGCAGACCCGCTTCTCTTCTATTCCAACGTCTGCGGAAACTTTGAACAGCAGTACGACAGAGAGCAGATTGAGGGACAGCTGAAGACAGAATTTATCTCAGCTCTTCAGCCGGCATTTGCCAGCATTTCCCAGCAGGGAATCCGTCCAAGCGCACTTCCGGCTCATGCAATGGAGCTCTGTGATGCCATGAACCAGGCTCTCACCCAGAAATGGAGTCAGCTTCGTGGTCTCGTGATCGTATCTGTTGCCATGAATCCGATCACTCTTCCTGAGGAAGATGCCCAGATGATCAAAGAAGCTCAGCGTATGGCTATCCTCCGCAATCCTGCCATGGCAGCCGCTACTCTTGCAGGAGCACAGGCAGACGCCATGAAGACAGCAGCAGGCAACGCTGGCGGTGCCATGACCGGTTTCATGGGCATGAATATGGCAGGCATGACTGGCGGTTTTAACGCACAGAATCTTTACGCTATGGGACAGCAGCAGGCAGCTCAGGCACAGCAGATGGCCCAACCACAGCCAAATCCGGCCGTATCCCAGGCTCAGGCAGGCGGTTCTGCTCCGGCAGCTGACCAGTGGAAATGCTCCTGCGGTGCTATGGTTTCCGGTAATTTCTGCCCGGAATGCGGTGCGAAAAAGCCTCAGGCACCTGCAGCAAATGCAAGCTGGACCTGTTCCTGCGGCGCTGTAAATACAGGCAAATTCTGCACCAACTGCGGTTCCCCGAAACCGGCTATGAAGCCTCGGTACCGCTGTGACAAGTGCGGCTGGGAACCGGAAGATCCAACCAATCCGCCGAAATTCTGTCCGAACTGTGGCGATCCATTTAATGAAAACGATACCCAGTAAAAAAGCAGCATAAAAGGAGATGAACTATGTCCGATTTACTTGAATATAAATGCCCCTGCTGCGGCGGAGCAATCGAATTCAACAGTACGCTCCAGAAGATGAAATGTCCTTACTGCGACACTGAATTTGATATGGAAACCGTCAAAGAATTTAACGAAGCAGCAGCTAACCAGCAATCTGATGAATTGAACTGGGAGAGTGCTTCAGACAACTCCTGGAAGGAAGATGAAGCCAGCGGAATGTCCGTTTACATATGCCAGTCCTGCGGCGGAGAAATCGTTGCCGATGAAAGCACAGGTGCTTCCTCCTGCCCATTCTGCGGCAATCCGGTAGTAATGTCCGGCAAATTTTCCGGTACCCTGCGTCCGGATTTTATCATTCCGTTTAAGCTGGACAAAAAGGCAGCCAAAGAAGGTCTGACCAAACATCTTCACGGCAAGATCCTTTTACCCAAAGTATTTAAAAAGGAAAATCACATTGACGAGATCAAAGGTGTTTATGTGCCTTTCTGGCTTTTTGACACCGACGCCTCTGCAGATATCCGCTATCATGCCACCAAGACCCGTTTCTGGAGTGACAGCGACTATGATTATACGGAAACCAGCCATTACTCTGTTTTCCGGGCTGGAAACATCGGGTTCGACCAGATTCCGGTAGACGGTTCTTCCAAAATTGACAATGATTTAACAGAGTCTCTGGAGCCTTATGTAATTTCCGAGGCTGTGGACTTTGCCACTCCTTACCTGGCAGGATACGTTGCGGACAAATATGATGTATCCGCAGAAGAATCTGCTGAGCGCGCTAACCAGCGTGTGAGAAAAGCCGCTGAGGATGCTTTTCGCGATACGGTCATCGGTTATGACAGCGTTACCCCTGAAGATACCCGTATTCAGTTAAAAGGCGGTAAAACCCACTATGCCCTTTTCCCGGTATGGCTTCTTTCCACCACCTGGAAGGGCAACCACTATCTGTTCGGCATGAACGGACAGACTGGTAAATTTGTAGGAAATCTGCCTGTAGATAAAGGTATTTTCACTAAATGGTTCCTTGGACTTACTGCAGGTTTTTCCGTTGCTGCTTACGCCATTGCATGGCTGATTCACACATTTTGTTAAGGAGGAACATGCCATGAAAAAACAATCATTTGGAATTATTCTGGCGGCAGTGCTGGGAGCAGGAAGCCTTTTCAGTGCAGTTATTCCAGGCACGGATGCGCTTTTTACTACTGCTTTGCCAGGTACGGGAGCTGTTACGGTACAGGCCGAAGCTTCCAACAGCTTTGGCGGATCCGGCAGTGAGAAAGATGACTCTTATCAGGACTTTGCAGCCTCCGAATTTTCCCTTGTCCTGGACGAGGCGGATCTTCTCACAGATGAAGAAGAATCCCAGCTTCTGGATAAGCTGGAAGCCATCACCGGGGAATACAATCTGGAAGTGGCAGTTGCCACAGTAGAGTCGAAAGACGGCAATGAGATGAACTACTTTACAGATCATTTCTTCGATGAGAATGGTTACGGAACCGGCGAAAACCACGACGGAATCCTGTTCATGGTCAGCATTGGCGACCGTGAATGGCACATTACCACCCACGGATATGGTATGACTGCGTTTAACGATGACGGACTTGCTTATCTGAAGGAAAATGTAGAGCCTCTGTTAAAGGATGAAAACTTCTACGGCGCTTTCGATACCTACGCAGATCTGTGTCAGGATCTGTTGGAAATGGCTGCTAACGGGGAGCCTTATACAGAACCCTTTTCTTCCATATGGATTCTCATTTCCCTGGGAATCGGTCTTGTGCTTGCGTTTCTGTGCACCATGGGCATGAGAGCCCAGCTGAAAAGCGTACGGACACAGGACAGCGCAGTGGATTATGTGCGCCAGGGAAGTATGGCACTGACAAGATCAAACGATATTTTCCTGTATCACACAGTTACCAAAACAGCGAAACCGAAGGATAGTGACAGTTCCTCCGGCGGCTCAGACAGCGATCACGGAGGTACAGGCGGAAGCTTCTAAAAAGATTCCTTCTTGCAGAATTGCACTGCGGCAGGTCGCCTCGAACGACACCTCCCCTTCCGCCGCAGTGCGATTCTGCCTGGTAATAGGAAATTCCAACAGCATTTCCTATTACAACATAAAAAAGAACTCGATTCATACATGGCAAATAAATGTACTTAGAGCCTCTTTGAAAAAGACTCCCGCATTTATTTACTTTGAATCGAGTTCTTTTTATATATCAGCTAAACAGACATTTCACCTGCCGGCAGCATCACCATATAGGAAAGCCAGCCGGATCAGTCGTCTTCCATCTCCTCTTTCTTCTTTGCAGTCTCAAACACATAGTCATTTCCCGGAAGAACGGCGTTCAGCAGGATTCCTACAATTGCAGCAAGTGCAAGTCCTGTAAGAGTAATATGTGCGCCTGCGATGGTAAATGTAAGTCCATCGGAAATGCCAAGACCACAAACCAGGATAACCGCTGTAATAATCAGGTTACGAGAACGTGTCAGGTCTACTTTGTTCTCAACTACATTACGGACACCAACAGCAGAGATCATTCCATAAAGAATAAAACTGATACCACCGATGATCGCAGACGGAAGGGAACTGATCACCTCAGCCATCTTCGGGATAAAGCTGAGGATAACTGCATAAATAGCAGCCAGACGGATTACCTTCGGGTCGTAAACACGGCTCAGAGCAAGAACACTGGTGTTCTCTCCGTAAGTTGTATTTGCAGGTCCACCGATCAGTGCTGACAGAGAGGTTGCAAGTCCGTCACCCAGAAGTGTACGGTGAAGTCCCGGATCTTCGATGAAATTGCGGTCAACCGTTGCGGAAATAGCAGAAATATCGCCAATGTGCTCCATCATGGAAGCAATTGCGATCGGTGCCATTGCAAGGATTGCAGTAATGTTAAATTTGCAGAGGAAGAATTTCGGAACACCTACGATCGGCGCACTTGCTACTCCTGCAAAGCTGAGGATAGCACTTCCATCTGCGTTTGTCATACCCAGGGCATTCATGATCAGGGCAACCACATAAGAAACAACAATACCCATCAGAATCGGAATAATACGGAACATTCCAACGCCCCAGATATTGAAGAAAATAACAGTTCCAAGTGCGATCAAAGCAAGGATCCAGTTCTGGGATGCGTTGCTGATTGCAGACGGTGCAAGGCTGAGACCAATACAGATAATGATCGGACCAGTTACAACCGGAGGCAGATAACGCATAACGCGCTTTACGCCAATTACCTTAACGATCATTGCAAGTACCAGATACAGAAGTCCTGCTACAAACACACCACCGCATGCATATGGAAGCTTCTCTCCATAAGACATGTTGGCAAAAATTCCGGTGTCAAGCTCTGCAACGGTGGCAAATCCGCCAAGAAATGCAAATGATGAGCCCAGGAATGCAGGTACCTTCAGCTTAGTCAGTACATGGAACAGAAGTGTTCCAAATCCGGCACAGAACAGGGTTACCTGAATGGATAAGCCCTCGCCGTGAAAATAGTTGTTTACCAGGATCGGCACCAGAATGGTGGCACCAAACATGGCGAACATATGCTGGAGTCCCAGAATCAGCATCTGTGGGATTCCCAGCTTTTTGGCATCATAAATGCCCTCAACTCTGAATTTCATAAATATAGTTCCTCCTTTTCCCTTAGAGCCTGTTCACAACCTGACTGGTAACGCACTTCACACTGCACAGAAATCATACATTCGCATGATTTCTTCCAATACGGTCTATACTGTGAACAGCAATCGTTACTGTTCACTGGTAACGTTCCGCGAGGCGTTTTTTGTGAACAAAGTTCACAGAAAACCCGAGAATTGCGGCGCGAAATCATGCGAATGCATGATTTCTGTGCATCGCGAAGCGCGTTACTGTGAACGGAGTGAACAGTAACCAGCAATCTTGTTATAGTATAAAGTATGCGACAAATTTTTACAATTATTGACTTTCTATAGAAAGTGCGATATGATTTTTACAGTATTCCCATAGAGCATTTTCAATACGCTCTGGAACCCGTTTAAAAAAGGTTCTGAAGGGATTGTTAGTTCCTGTTCACTGGTAACGTTCCGCGAGGTGTTTTTTGTGAACAAAGTTCACAGAAAACCCGAGAAGTGCGGCGCGAAATCATGCGAATGCATGATTTCTGTGCATCGCGAAGCGTGTTACTGATCACGGAGTGAACAGTAACGATTGTTATTGCATAGGGCAATGGCAACTTTATCACACTACGGAGGTTTTTATCATGTCAAATTTTTCAGATATGGACAATGTTTTTATTATGGATCACCCGCTGATCCAGCATAAGATTTCCATTCTTCGTAATAAGGAGACCGGAACAAATGAATTCCGCAAACTTATTGAGGAGATTGCAGTTCTTATGGGTTTTGAAGCTCTTCGCGATCTTCCCCTTGAGGATGTTGAAGTTGAGACTCCTATTGAGACTTGCAGAACTCCTATGATTTCTGGTAAGAAGCTTGCTGTTGTTCCTGTACTTCGTGCAGGTCTGGGTATGGTAAATGGTATCACCACTCTGGTTCCATCTGCCAAGATCGGTCATATTGGTCTTTACCGTGACCCGGTTACTCATGAGCCTCATGAGTACTATTGTAAGCTTCCGGATCCTATCGACCAGCGTCTCATCGTTATGGTTGACCCCATGCTTGCAACTGGCGGCTCTGCTATCTCCGCTGTTAACTTCATCAAACAACATGGTGGAAAGAGCATTAAATGTATGTTTGTTATCGCTGCTCCGGAAGGTCTGAAACGACTTCATGAGGTGCACCCGGATGTGCAGATCTATGTAGGACATCTGGACAGAGAACTGAACGACCGCGCTTATATCTGCCCGGGACTTGGCGACGCAGGCGACAGAATTTTTGGTACTAAATAGATTTTTGACCAGAGCATATTTAAAAAAGGCTGAATTCCGGAAATTATCTCATTCCCAGAATTCAGCCTTTTTTTGCCCGATCATGCTTTTTCCATCTTCACCTTATACTCTACGCAAAGCATGGTAATATCATCAAACTGCGGTGCCTCTCCTACAAAAGCATCAATATCTTTTTTCACTTCAGGCAGAATTTCTGATGGTATTCTGTCTTTTACACGGTTCAGAACCTGCTCCAGACGCTCCATTCCATAAAGCTGATTTTCTACATTTGTAGCCTCAGTCACACCATCTGTATACTGGAAGATCATATCTCCCACATCCAGCGTCATACTGCCGGCTTTATAGTTCATATCTTCAAATCCAGCAAGGACAAAGCCTGGACGAATCTTATATGCCTCAAAACTGCCGCCTGCTTTACAGATAAATGGCATTTCATGTCCAGCATTTACGAAACAGAACTCTCCTGTCACCAGATCCAGCACACCTTCAAAAGCAGTGATAAACAAGCCTTCACTGTTTGCCTCACAAAGAAGATTATTTACAGTAGAGAAAACCTCCCCCAAATCTCTTCCTGGTGTAGTGTGATCCTTGATAAGCGTTTTTCCAATGACCATAAAGAGCGCAGCCGGAACACCTTTTCCGGATACATCGGCCATAACAATTGCCAGATGTGTCTCATCTACCATGAAGAAATCGTAAAAATCACCGCCAACTTCTTTTGCAGGTGTCATAGTTGCATAAATATCAAATTCCTTACGATCCGGAAAAGCCGGGAAAATACATGGCAGCATGGATGCCTGAATATTCCTGGCGATATCCAGCTCAGTGCCGATTCGCTCCTTCTCAGCAGTCACTTTGGACAGATTGGCAATATAATTTTCAAGCTCTTCCATCATAAAGTTGAAAGAGTCACTTAGTGCCTCGATCTCATCACCAGTTTTCATGGTAATTCTCTGATTCTCAAACTTTCCGCTCTCTGTAATCTCCTGGGTAAAATCAGCCAGCCTGCTGATCGGTCTGGTGATTGTCTTTCGCACAAAGACAATATACGCAGCCATCGTCACTGCGATAATGCAAAAAGAAATCAGCAGCATATTGATAAGAAAAGAATTCAGATATTTCCTGACCCCTTTCATATCCAGAATATACTGAATTTCTGCCAGAGCCTTTCCATTCTCGTCCAGAATCACCGAAATGCCCGTGTAATTATAGCCATAGCTGTTGTCCGTCACAAGCGGATGATCCACACCTTTATTCTGCTGATACTGGTTCCATATGGTAATATATTTCTCCATGTCAGCAGGATCATCAGGATTTGCAGCGTCAGTATACAAAATGTCACTTCCATAGGCGATCTGATTCGCAGGATCATCTCCCATTTCCTCAACCAGGGCATCTATGTAGAAATGAACACTGTCTTCATCCGGAACAACCAGAGACAGATATGTAACATCGCCGTCCTTTTTCAGCTTGTTAAACAACGTAACCATTTCCGAATATTCTTCTGTCTTGTCCCCACCTTCTGCCAGGATTTTCTTCACATCCGAAACCGACATCATATCTGCAATACTATTGCTGTTCGTCATTACCCTCTGTGCATATAGATTTTCCAGATAGGATCTGGAGCTTCTATAGCTGAAAAGAGAAATGGCAATGGTAAGGATTACACCGATCACGCCAAGTGAAAGTATAAATTTAGGAAGAAGTTTTATTTTCATTTGCAATTCCTTTCCTTAACTTTCTTAAAATAGACCTCTGCATCACACTTGCAGCGTCCTTTGCAATATGGACAATAAAGTTCTTTTTTATTATACCAGATCATCTTTGCAGAAAAAAGATGAACAAACTTACATTCCTGAAGTGCCCTTTCCAGAGGAACTTTACCGCCTGCATTCCAGCAGATGATAAACACTTCCCCTATGCCCTTCTCCGCAAACTGCCTCAACGCATACTTCATAAGCCAAACTGCCAGCCCCTGTCTGCGAAATGCTTCTTTTATTCCTACTGACTGAATCTTGCCAACAGGTGCCAAAGTATCCTGCTGGCATACCCGTTGGATTTTCTGTTCCGTAAGCCTGGTATCCTCTGCAATCTGCTTCTCATTGGTAAGATAGTAATAAATATATCCTGCAAGTTCTCCTTCTGCAGTTCTCAGCAGAAGGAATGCCCGTTCACTGCTTCCAATGGCCTGCTCAAGCTCTTCTTTCTGATACAGATTTTCGCCTACGCACCGGTCCATAAGCTGCAGTGTTTCCTCAATATCCTCTTTTTCCAATGAACACAGACAAAATTCTCTGCCAGAAGCCCCAAACCTCCCTGTCTTTTGTGTCATAAGCTTCCCTTCTCACAGGACAAAATCTGCATGCCCATTGTAATCTCCGATTCCTCACTCAGAATCAGCTGCTGAAGTTCTTCATAATTCTTCTTCAGCCAGTTCTGCCAGTCCTGATATTTTCTGTTATCCGGTTCTTCCGCCAGCAAGATTTCCACATCCTCGGGCAAATAGGAAAAAAAGGTCTGGAAAATATCTTCTTTTTGCCGCTGTTCACCTTTGGCAGCGGAAATCCCCTTGCACCAGACATGGATATGATCGTATCCGCAGTTGGTCAGCCAGCCGGGAACGGCCTGGCCGGTTTCTCTTTTTCCTGCGTATTTGTCCTCTTTTAAGATATCCAGAAATTGTCCAAGAAGATTCTTTTCATCTGGAGCCAGAGTGGATATACGGTCATTGCTTTCTGTGATAAAAATCACTCCGCCTTTTTTCAAAAAATTCTTCAATGTGCGAAGCAGCTTTTCCCCATCATATAAATGCATTAATACAAAAGAAAGACAGATCAGGTCAAATTCTCTGTCTTCCGGTTCTGCGCAGAGCTTCTGAAGGTCCGCTGAAAACGAATCCCGATCCACATCCATCTGATAAAAAGAAAATTTAGTATTTCCGAATTGACTGTTGGCTCTTTCCACAAGCTGCTGATTATACTCCAGGCCAATCACCCTGGAAATCCTGTCATCTGAAAAGCGGTGAAAGGTTCTGGTGCCATCATTGCAGCCAATATCCAGAACAGAAAGTTCTGATTTCCCCTTAAAAAAATGCTCTAACGCAGGTTTCTCTGCCTGTGACAACAGCAAATTCTGTCTTCTCAGTCGTTCCCTCTCTTTTTCTTCCTGAAATACTAACTGACTTTGCACTACTTGTCTCCTTGTCCGTCAAAATTTACGCTCTGAATAATAACCGCTTCGCATTCTCTTCCGTCACTGCAATTACTTCTTCTGCAGTAATTCCCTTAATCTGCGCCAGGGCTTCTGCAACATAGGGCAGATTCAAGGAAGAATTTCTCCTGCCTCGATTGGGCTCCGGTGCCATATAAGGGCAGTCCGTTTCCAGAACGATCTGGGACAGCGGCGCTATGGCAGCTACTTCTTTCAGCTTCTTTGCATTTTTGAAAGTAAGCACGCCGCCAATGCCAAGATAAAGTCCCATTTTCAAATATTCCGCCGCAATCTCCTTACTGTAGGAAAAACAGTGAATGATTCCGCCGGACATATCTTTTTTCATATATTCCTTTACAATCTCCAGAGTGTCCTCGGCTGCATCCCGGCTGTGGATCATAAATGGCAGCTTCTCCTCCCTGGCAATGTCCATCTGGGCCCGGAACATCTCCTGCTGCTGTTTATGCTCCGCCTCTTCCTTATGCCAGTAATAGTCCAGACCAATTTCTCCGATGGCGACCATTTTCTCCAAATGGGAAAGACGCCGGATCTCATCCAGAGTATCCTGTGTCATAATTCCTGCATCGTCGGGATGAACCCCCACTGCGCCATATACAAAAGGATACGCTTTCATCAATTCCAAGGTCCCGCCAAATCCCCCGGCTGACGCGCACACATTTACAATACAGCCCACTCCCCCGTCTTTCATGGAAGAAAGGAGCTGATCTCTGTCTTCGTCAAATGCCTCATCATCATAATGTGCATGTGTATCAAATATCATTTTTCTGCCTCATTTTTCTTTGAAATACAACAATTATAGCATACTAAAATCATACCAGTAAAGTGTTATAAACCGCTTTATGAAAGTTCTATTTCAGTGTTACTGTGAATGGAACGAACATCAAACTATTTTAAATACAATTTCAAAAACAGTAAAAAAATACTTGACAATTCAGAAGATTCGACCGATAATGTGAAAAACAAATCAGCAAAGAAGCCGGTGCAGATATGCGCTGGCTTTTTTTATACTCGTTATTGGGAGGCGCCTATGGAACTACATTTGTCTACATTTGTAATAATAAGCATATCCTTCTTTTTTGCAGGAATCATTGATGCCGTATCCGGAGGCGGAGGTCTCCTCACCCTTCCCACCTTTATGCTCACTGGATTCCCGGTGCATCTGATTGCAGGAACAAACCAGTGTTCCTGTCTTCTCGGCGGCTTCACATCACTTTATAAGTTTATAAAAAGCGGACATGTTTACTGGTTCACTGCATCCATAGCAGGAATAAATGCTGATATCATAGAGCAAAGGACAGTGACGGAAAATGAAAAGCCAGATGAAAATGATCTCATATACTGTTGAACCGGAAGAACTTCCTGTTTTTGAGAAGTATTACCAGAATTACAATATAGACCTTAAGCTTCTCAGCGAAAAACCTACACTAATAAATACTGCCCGGAGTTCCGTCATTGATTCAACAGCACTTATTCAAGCACTTGAAAGCGGCCATATTGCAGGAGCAGGTCTTGATGTAATTGATGGAGACCGGAATATTTATTACCGAGATCACAAAAATCAGATGATTATACATCACGAAATGGCAATCTTAAACTCTATGCCTAATGTACTTATGCTGCCTCACGCCGCATATTTTACCGATCAGGCACTAGAAGATATGGTGCACAATTCACTGATTGTAACAAGCCAGTATTTTAAAACTATGAAAGAGCAGCCATAAGCAGTCTTCGTCAGCCCACAAACTAAGAATCCCCTCCACAAAAGCAACTGCTGCATAGTGGAGGGGATTCTCATTTACTATAAAATTTATGAATATTTACTGCCTTGCACAATTTCCAGCTTCCCCGGTCATAATCTCAATGCCATGACCAAGAGCTCCAATAATGTATTCCAGACTCTCCTTTACTGCTTTCGGACTGCCTGGAAGATTAATGATCAGAGTCTTTTTCCGGATTCCGGCTGTGGCGCGGCTGAGCATGGCGCGTTTTGTGATCGTCATGCTGTAGGCGCGGATGGCTTCCGAGATTCCTGGAACCTTACGTTCTGTGATATCTTCGGTGGCCTCCGGCATAACATCCCGCGGGGAAAAACCTGTTCCACCAGTAGTCAAAATCAGTTCTGCCTGATTCTCATCTGCGATTTCCGCCATTCGTCTGGAAAGCATGGCACGGTCATCCGGAAGAATATCCATAGATACTACCTGATAGCCTTCTCTTTCTGCGATTTCCTTAATTGCCGGACCGCTTAAATCTTCCCGCTTGCCCTGAAATCCCATATCACTGGATGTGATAATTGCTACTCGTTTCATTTTTCTCCCCCCTTCGTTTTTATTTCTTTGAATAAAAAATCTCCACTCTTACCGCCAGTTTTCTCTACCAGGTGAATATCCGTCATCACCATATGCTTGTCGATTGCCTTGCACATATCATAAATTGTAAGAAGAGTCACCTGCACACCTGTAAGGGCTTCCATTTCCACACCGGTTTTACCGTCTGTCTTCACAGTGCAAAAAGTGCGGATAATTCCATTTTCTTTTTCAATTTCGAAATCAATGGTACATTTGGTAACCGGCAAAGGATGGCACATAGGTACCAGATCCGAGGTGTGCTTCACAGACATGATCCCGGCAACTCTGGCAACGCCAAGAACGTCTCCCTTTGCCACAGTGCCTGCAGTAAGATGCTCCATGATTTCTGCTCCAACCTGAATAGAACCTGTTGCAATTGCAGTTCTGTGGGTAATCGGTTTATCCGAGACATCCACCATAACAGCATTACCATTTTTATCAAAATGGTTTAGTTTATTACACATAATTCGTCCCTTTTTATAACAATATTAACCTATTGTATTATATTCCGGCTATATCAGATGGACGCTTCCGGTCAAAATCAGCAGATTTCAGATCCTGTCGGCATATTTTTTTCAGGGCTGACTACGCATACATTTCCCTCAGCATCCTCTGCGCAGAGAATCATTCCCTCACTAAGAATTCCTGCAAGTTTCGCTGGTTTTAAGTTGGTTACTACCATAACCTTTTTGCCAACCATTTCCTCTGGTGTATAGTAAGCCTTGATTCCAGATACGATCTGGCGAACCTGGCTTCCAATCTTAACCTGGGAGCAAAGAAGCTTCTTGGATTTCTTCACCGCCTCACAGGCAATAACCTCACCAACCTGGAACTGAAGCTTTGCGAAATCATCAAATGTGATCTCCGGCTTCGCCTCAATATCTACAACCTTCTCCTCTGGCTTTTCTTCCTTCGGCTCTTCTTTCGGTGGATGAAGCTCGTTTACTTTTTCCATAACTTCTTTGATGTCCATACGGGCAAAAAGGATCTCCGGTTTGTCTGTTACCTTGTTTCCTGACGGATACAGTCCAAATGTCTTCAGATCCTCAAGAGTTCTCTCAGAAGCATTTAACTGACCAAGGATTCTCTTTGTTGTGTCCGGCATAAAGGACTCAAGAAGAGTGGTTCCAATGCAAATGCCCTCAACCAGATTGTAAAGAACGGTTGCAAGACGATCCTGTTTGGACTCATCCTTTGCAAGTGCCCATGGCATTGTCTCATCAATATATTTGTTGCAGCGTTTGAAAATAGTGAACACTTCTGTGATGGCATCTGCTACACGAAGTTTCTCCATCTTTGCATCAACCTTTGCAGGAACAGAAAGAATGAAGCTCTTCAGATCATCGTCAACAGGTTCTGTTACGCCTTTATTCTCTACCACGCCGCCAAAGTATTTGTTTGACATGGAGATGGTACGGTTTACCAGGTTTCCAAGAGTATTTGCCAGCTCGGAATTCATACGCTCTACCATCAGCTCCCAGGTGATCACACCATCGTTGTCAAACGGCATTTCATGAAGTACGAAATAACGGACAGCATCAACGCCGAAGAAATCAACCAGCTCGTCTGCGTAGATAACGTTTCCTTTGGATTTGCTCATTTTTCCATCGCCCTGGAGAAGCCACGGATGACCGAATACCTGCTTCGGAAGAGGCAGATCCAGTGACATCAGGAAGATTGGCCAGTAAATAGTATGGAAACGGATGATATCTTTTCCAATAAGATGAAGGTCGGCAGGCCACATCTTGTTAAACAGTTCAGAATTGTCTCCATCGCAATCATAACCGATTCCGGTAATATAGTTGGTCAGGGCATCCAGCCATACATATACAACATGCTTCGGATCAAAGTCTACCGGAATTCCCCATTTGAAAGAAGTTCTGGATACGCACAGATCCTGAAGTCCCGGAAGAAGGAAGTTGTTCATCATCTCGTTCTTACGGGATTCCGGCTGAATGAATTCCGGATGTGTCTTAATGTGCTCAATCAGACGGTCTGCGTATTTGCTCATTTTGAAGAAATAAGCCTCTTCTTTAGCTGGTACGCATGGGCGTCCGCAGTCCGGACATTTTCCGTCTACAAGCTGGGATTCTGTGAAGAAGGACTCACATGGAGTACAGTACATTCCCTCGTACTCTCCCTTGTAGATGTCCCCTTTTGCATACATTTTCTTGAAAATCTTCTGAACCTGTTTCTCATGGTCTTCATCTGTGGTACGGATGAATTTGTCATAGGATGTGTTCATCAGATCCCAGATGCTCTTGATCTGACCGGATACGTTATCAACGAATTCCTTAGGTGTAACACCTGCTTCTTCTGCTTTCAGCTCAATCTTCTGGCCATGCTCGTCAGTTCCAGTCTGGAAAAATACGTCGTAGCCCTGCTGTCTTTTATAACGCGCAATGGCGTCTGCCAGAACCGCCTCGTAGGTATTGCCAATGTGCGGCTTGCCGGATGTATAGGCAATGGCTGTGGTGATGTAATATTTTGGTTTACTCATTGTATTTCCTCCTTTTCTGTGTAACAAAAAGAGCTGGTTAAACTTCTCCTTCCTGTCACAACATAAAAAAACGTCTTCTCAAATATACTGAGAAGACGAGTTATCCCGTGTTACCACTTCTATTCATTCCCGCCTCACGGTACAGATGGAAAAACCATCTTCGGGAATCTCACCGGGTACCTTCATACCCTTACGCTATAACAGGCGTTCCTGTCGCAGCCTAAATTACTTCAACTGCGCCCCTCCAAAGCCATCTTCCATCTGTTCCATACACACCCCCTCTCAGCCTGGAAAAGCAACTCTTAACTGCTCATCTCCCGGGGGATTCTCTGTAATGCGGTACGCAAATGTACTCTCTTTTTCTATGGGTTTGGCTTATAAATTCATATAAAAGAGCGTATCACATTTTAATGGGTTTGTAAACCCAAATTTATCATTTTACAGCGATGCAATATTTATAATTTTAGTGTAAATTTAACCAAATTACTATTGACAAATTTGCAATTATCTTGTATATTAATATCAGTAACAATTACTATTATTGAGAGAAAGGAGGAATCAGATGGCCACATTGAAATACAGCCGCCAGAGAGAATCTATTAAGGAGTTTCTTACTGGCAGAACCGACCATCCCACCGCTGATTTTGTTTATGAGAATATGAAGCAGATTTATCCAAACATCAGCCTTGGAACTGTATACCGAAACCTCTCTCTTCTCGCTGATCTGGGTGAAATACAGAAGCTTTCCAGCTTTGGCGGAGCAGACCGATTCGATGCCCGCACCGTTCCCCATTGTCACTTTATGTGCACCCGCTGCGGCAGAGTGATGGACGTATTCAGCGAACATATTGATAAAAGCCTTGAGAGTATTGCAGCTGACTTTAAGGATGGTCAGATTTCCGATTATAAAGCAAGATTTTTCGGAATTTGCAAGGAATGCCTGAAGGAAGAGTCTCACTAATCAGTTGAATAAATTTTTCATTTTCTGATCATAGCTATTCTGTAGGGAATTACAGCCGCTCGACAAGCAATGGCCACAGCACCAAACTTTAAGTGAACATTCGATCCTGTTAGAAAAAAGTTTCAATAACTCTTGACAAGCAAGAAACAATATGTTACCATAAAACAGTAATGATTACTATTATTAAAAACTAAATAAAAATTTTATATAAGAAAAGGAGAATTTAATTATGGCTAAATGGGTATGTAGTGTATGTGGTTATGTTCATGAAGGTGACACAGCTCCGGAAGTATGTCCAATCTGCAAGGCTCCGGCTGAGAAATTTACGAAACAGGATGATGAAATGGCATGGGCAGCTGAGCATGTTGTGGGCGTTGCTAAAGGTGTCAGCGAAGACATCCTTGCTGATTTAAGAGCAAACTTCGAGGGCGAGTGCTCTGAGGTTGGTATGTATCTTGCTATGGCACGTGTTGCTCACAGAGAAGGATATCCGGAAGTTGGTATGTATTATGAGAAAGCTGCTTATGAAGAAGCAGAGCACGCAGCTAAATTCGCTGAGTTATTAGGTGAAGTTGTTACAGACAGCACCAAGAAGAACCTTGAGATGCGTGTAGCCGCTGAGAACGGTGCAACAGCTGGTAAGACTGATCTTGCGAAACGTGCTAAAGCAGCTAACCTTGACGCAATCCATGATACAGTTCATGAAATGGCAAGAGACGAGGCAAGACACGGAAAAGCATTCGCTGGTCTGCTTAAAAGATATTTCGGAGAATAAGAAAGCCGCATAAAATAAGGATTATCAAAAGAGGGAATAGAGAAATCTGTTCCCTCTTTTTTTGCTGCTTTTGCAGATTTTTTATATTTCCTGTGTCCTTTGCGTGTCCTGCTGCCTTTTTGAAAATCCTAAATGCAAGAAAATCTGTCCTTTAAAAATGTGTCCCGCATTTTAGTTGTTGTCTTATAAGGAAATCTTGGGCTTAGAATATCTGATATTCTGAGCCTGCGGCTCTCCGATATTGTAAAGGATGGCGACAGATACAGATTAGAGATAACAGAACAGAAAACAAAAAAGAAACGAGTTTTTACAGTTCCCCTTGTTATTCAGCAGTATATTGAAAATTATTGTTTGAGAAATGGACTCGAAAAAACTGAAAGGATTTTTGATTTGACTGAAAGGACAATCAATAAACAGCTTGCTCTTGTCTGCGATTACCTTGGATTTGAGGGAATCAGAACATACTCTTTCAGAAAGTGGTATACAACAGAAATTTACAAAAATAATGGCTACGATATTACTTTAGTCCAACAACTACTGCAACATAGTTCTGCTGCCATTACACAGCGTTATATTGGAATAGAGCCACAGCAGATTGAAGAAGCCATTGAGGGACACACACAGTTATTATAAAAGGGAGCCGAAAAGCTCCCTCCATAGTTTGCAATCTTGAATTTTTTTACTAACCTACCATCCTTTTGGAAACTCCGTAAAAAGAATCTTTCTGATTGTCATCTAACTTGATATATCCTCTCTGTCCATTGTATTTGAAAATCATATAGTTATTATTGTCTTTTGAACAAAATCCCTCTAAAGTAGCAACAGCACCTTTTTTTAGAGTAAAGTTATTTTTCCCACTTGGAGAACTATAAAAAACAAGATTTTTCATTGCTACAAATTTGTTATCATAAAAATAATTTTGGTAACCATCCTGATAATACTCTGAGGTTAATTTACTCTTGTCTTTGTAATATAAAGAAGTTGCAGCGGCTGTATCAGACGCTCTTTTAAATACACCATTTGAATATACATAAGTATATTCCACGTTAACTGCGCCTGTAAGATATGGTTGAATTAAGTATTTTATTTTGATCGTATTATTTCCATTAAATGCTATATCATCAAGTATGGTGTAAGCATGTGAAAAACCACCCAATTTTTCATTTAATACTGTTTGAAATTTATTAGTTGCCTTATTATATTGAATAAAGAAATCGTCTTCGGAATATGAATAACCACTTTGAACTCGTATTATCTGAATATTATTTTTTAATGCTATATAGGATATACAAACATTATCACTCGATAATGCAAACTTCTGTGCATTTTTCCCATTTACAGATATTGATAACGTGCCATTAAATTTATTATCAGACCATCCAATTCCTGTGGCTTGGATATCAAGCTGATCTGCATTTCCGTCTCCTGTCAGATCAATTTTGGTATGTAATTCATGATTTCCATAGACAACATTTATCATACCTAAATTCAGCTTTACTCCAATAATAGCTGTATGAATTGGAGTGTTATTAGATGGTGTATTCGTTGTTCCTACCGTAATTTTACAAGTTGCTTTCTTCCCACTTCCATCTTTCACTTTCACTGTAATTGTGGCAGTTCCATTTCCAACAGCTTTCACAACACCTTTTGAAGATACTGTTGCTACTTTTTTATTGCTTGAACTCCAAGTTACTGCTTTATTGTTAGCACTGCTTGGAGAAATCGTTGCTTTTAAAGTAAGAGATTTCCCCTTTTTAAGTGTAGCTGATGTTTTATTCAGCTTTATGCTTTTTACCGGCTGCTTAACAGTTACTTTGCAAGCGAGTTTTTTCTTTCCATATTTTGCAGTAATTACCGCAGTTCCTTTTTTCTTAGCCTTTACAACACCTTTTGAAGATACTGTTGCTACACTCTTTTTGCTGCTTGTCCAAGTAATTTTCCCCTTTGTTCCACTTGCTTTCAAAGTGTAAGTTTTTCCAACATTAAGGGAAATACTCTTTTTGTTCAACTTTGCCGCACTTGCTGAAACTGGCATTGCAATCACACTTAGCAACATGCACACCAATAATATTATTGATGCTTTTTTGAATCTCTTCATACTCATTTTCCTCCTCATCCCATTTTTTATTTATGCGGACCACAGTCCCTCCCCGCATAGCTTCTCTCGCTATTTTGTACTTAATTTTCTGTAAATTCATACAACGGCATATTGTTCTCATCATATAAAACAATCATCATAACCGCATTCACCTCGCCGGTTGCACTTTCAAAGCATAATAAATAATAGCCGTCACGGTCTAATGATTTCACAATATAACGTTTTTCCTGATTTCCAGATGTAATTGTTCGGATCAGTTTTCCATCTTCGATTCGCCAGCTTCCATTAATCTCAGGCCAGTTGGGATTTATTTCTTCTCTTGTGCGATAGCTGTCATCTGTTCCAAAGCTTCCAAGCTGTTTTGTATTACCATCTGCGTCATATTCATAAAGGTCTCCGGCACCAGTGGTTCCGCCAATTGCCCAGTTGACCGTATAATACCGGAATCTGCATGGAAAAATGGAGGATAATTCCTCTTCTGTTAAAGTCTCAAACTCGTCTGCATGAGCTTTGAAGTAATAAAATCCACTTTCATAGTCATTATCCGCATCTGTATGATTCACATATGCAGCAATAAAATCATCTTTGGATTTTATAACCTTCTCCGCCTGTGCAAGCTCTGCTTCCTGTTTTTTCCTGCTGCTTTCCTGCGCTTCTTCTATTTCATGTTTACTTTTTCTTTCCTTCCTGCCTTCCTCATCTAACGGCGCACCATATCCGCCTTCATCAATTAGCTCTGCGATATTGCCTGCTTCCAATGCAAAGCTATATTTAGATGAACCAAGATTCAGTACACAACGTATATCATTTCCTTCATATAAACATTTCACAATATCTTCTCCTGAAGATCCGCTGACATAAACATTGCCATTGGGTTCCTCACCTAGCAAACCATATTCATATACCGTATTTATACTTCCAACTTTTATTTTCAATTCTTTAGAATCAGAAGAAAAATAAGTAGCAGGGGTATCCTTATACTCTAAAAGTTTAAAAGATAAATCATAACAATAATCAAATTCATCAAAATTAATATATGCTGTGACAAGCAGATCACTACCGGTTGTTGCCGTGTTGCTAAAGGTTCCGGAAACAACCGTACTTATAACAGATTGCCCCGTTGCATCCCCGAAGTCATCTACTACCGCAACTTTTCCCCAGGAGTTATTGTTTCCTTCATCCGTACTGGAATCCTCTTCTATTTCTGAAACTACCTCTGCATTCTCTTCCCCATAGGAAAGCGTTGGAGACATAAATACACACCCCAATGCCAACGCCAGCGCTAATGTTCTTTTCTTCATCCTTTGACCCTCATTTTTTGTAATTTTATTTGAGACTGATAAGTTATCATATAATAATAGGAGGAAGGAAAGCAATTACCTGAAAGCATAGTACAAGAAGAAATTATTACTGTTCACGACCTTCACAGCAACACGCTTCGCGATGCACAGAAATCATACTTTGCAGGATTCTGCTACTGCAGCAGGGAGTCTCGGCGGCATCTGCCATTGTGCCGTAATATAAAAAGAGTTACAGACCGCAAAATGATTAATCTGTAACCCTAAAACTCTTATTAAAATATTACTTGAACGCTATATAAAAAAGCCCTCACAGAGCATTACTCCGAAGCAGTCTCAAAATTTGCCTTCGCCGTATCCACCGAATGCTCTGCTTTATTATCAATGTCCACATCATTTTCTGAGAAAGTACTTCCCGCGAAATCAAGGACTTCATTCCCAGGTAGATTCTCAATGCAGACCGCCGTTCCATTTCCGGTAAATGTATTATTCAGATAGTTGGGCGCTGTACCATAAGCCATGCTGCTGTTAAACTTCAGTGCAATTTTATTATTGGTAAAAGTACAGTCCATTGCATTTACCCAGGCTTCATTATTGGCAATTGCAGCCGTATCCCAACCATTAAAACTGCATTTGGAAAGTAAAGTAAGACAATACGCGTTCACCCCAATTCCAGAATTCCCTTTAAACTGGATTCCTGACATTTCCGCGTAATTTCCATTCAATCCGCGCAAGCTGACGGTTCCTGTGAAAGTAGTCACGTCATCTCCGTCTGAGCTGCCATAAATTCCCCACACATGATTTCCAAAAACAATATCACCATCATAAGTTACTGCCGGAAGATGAAGGTAAACCGGAGTTTCCGATGACACCTCTTCCTCAATGGAAGCCAGCAATGCATTCAGTTCCTCTGTGGTCTCCATAGGCGTATCCTCTGAAAAATAGGTAACTGCTGCCTGCTTTTCAATGGTAAGCCGTGTGCTAAGAGAAATCGTATCTCCGTTTTTCATCGTCAGGTTCCACAAGATATCGTTAGTACCGCTGTCTGAGGTATAAATAATATCAGAAACATATGCTGCATTTGGAAAACTCTCGTTATGAACCGGTTCTACATAATCTACCTTCCGGGAATTTTCTCCAGGTTTTGTATCCACCTTACAGGAAACTACCTTTTCTGTAAATTCTTCCCACGCCAGTTCTCCAGTCTCCTGATCCAGAACATACAGCTGACATGGAAGGGCACTCTCCATTCCCTGTGCCAGTGTATCAGTACGTTCACCCTGGGCATGTCCTGTTACTCCATCATCTTCGGAAAAATTCAACAGCAGTTTATAAGATTTTCCTTTGTCTGTATAAACCACCTGCGCCCCTCCCTCATAGGACTTCGGACGGTGATGCAGGGAAAAAGCTGCTCCAACAGCTGCCAGAAGCACTACCACAGCAGCTGCTCCAAAAGCCGCCTTTCTCCATCGTTTCGGTGCTTTTATCTCCTGTTTTTCCTTCTGGACTGCTGTACAGTGAGGACAAAAAGAAGCGTTGTCCGAAAGAGGCTGTCCGCATTTTATACATTTTTTACTCATATTTTTCTCCTATTACGATATATTTATGGTTAACATACCTTACAGCTAGAGCGTGTTTGAAAAAGGCTTTCTGCAAAATGTGCGTCACAATTTGTGGGAGATTTCGCTCGGATGAGGGCGCCGTAGCGGGCTACGGCAACCGAATTCCGGTGAAATCTCCCGCAAAGTGGGGCGTGCAGATTGCGGGAATGATTTTTCAAACACACTCTAGTAAGTAATTATCCATCTTGTATTATAAATTTACAGGCTTTTTTCCAGAGACCATAAGCTTTTTATGCTTTACAAAACCTCCATCAGATGAAGGATATTCTTGTATCTTTTCTCCGGATTTACCATGGTACAACGCTGGACGATCCTGCCCATTCTTCCGCTGGCAAGCTTCCTGGAGGGATGTTCCCCAGTCAGCATAATGTTCAGCAGAACTCCCAGTGCATAAATATCCGCACGCCCATCAGACTGGGAGAGCCCATACTGTTCCGGTGCTGCAAAGCCTGTGGTTCCAAGAATCTGTGTATCTTCTCTGTTTTCATTTTTATAAATTCTGGAAGCATCAAAATCGATAAGAACTGCTTCGGTTCCACGTATGATCACATTATCTGGCTTTACATCTCTATGTACAACTCCCAGGGAATGAAGCACCCACAAAGCCATGCACAGCTGGCGGGTGATCTGCTTTGCCTGTGCCGCTGTCAAAAGTCCGCCCTGTAAAATCTCCCCCAGCGTATCACCTTGCACATATTCTTCCAGAAGAGCTGTTTTTCCCTCCTTTTCCCCCACCTCCATGATCTGGGGCAGATTGGGACAGGATACCGTAAGAAGCTTCCGGTACACTTCACTGCTACCGGAAAAATGTCTGAAAATATAGCGGTTTCCGCTTGCCCTGTGGCGTATCAAGGTTACTTCGCCCCGCTCGCTTTTTTTGATCAATGTGACCCTGTCATATTCGTCACAAACTGCGCCTAAAAGACTGTCATAAATTTCCATTTTTCTCCTTATCACCAACTATCATTCCCCAAATGGACATATCACCTGCACACTATGAAAATCAGATGTTCCTCGCCAATGGCACTCCCACAGCTATGGAATACTGCCAAAGGGCAGCAACCACTATGCTGACTGCATATTGTTTTTCAGAATTTTTTATAGTATAGTTTTATTTGATTGTATTGTTAAAATTATTTTAACTTATTGACAAATTATTGTAAAGGCGCGAATATGAAAAAGAAAAATACAGATGGTTTACAGCAGGAGCTTATGGATTCCCCGGATCTGAGCCAGTTTCTGTCCCAGAACCAGGAGCAATTTGAAAATAAGAGTGTGGCAGAATTATTAAACCGTCTGTTCGAGAAGAAACATATCTCTAAAGCAGCGCTTGCCAAACAGGCCGGTATGAGCGAAATATATCTCCATCAGATTTTCGCAGGCCGCCGTAATCCATCGCGGAATCGTCTGCTGTGCCTGTGTTATGGGCTTGAAGCGACAGTTGACGAAACCCAGGAGCTGCTGAAGCTTTGTGGAATGGCACAGCTTTATCCGAAATTAAAAAGAGATGCCATTATTTATTATGGACTGCTTCATAGGCTTAAGTTGTTTGAAATTAATGATAAACTTTTTGAGGAGAATGAAGAGACGTTGTTTTAATTCTCTTCACCCAACGCCTAATGATACAAAACTTAGATTCTACATGTTACAAAGCACGTTGTTGTGCACAGGTTACTGTTCACTGGTAACATTCCGCGAGGCGTTTTTCGTGAACAAAGTTCACAGAAAACCCGAGAATTGCGGCGCGAAATCATGTGAATGCATGATTTCTCTGCATCGCGGAGCGGTTACTGGTCACAGAGTGAGCAGTAACGTGCACAGCCGAAGTTGTTATTTGATTTATAATTTCTTCTTGCCACCACTTTTATAATGTGCTATTATACCACCAGAAACAAAGGGGAATGAATGTCTCCCCGGGATCATCCCGAACCGCTTATTAAGCTGATGACTTCTGTGATAACAATTGTCGCAGGAAGCATCAGCTTTTCTGCGTAAAAAGGAGGAATTTATAACAATGTTAACATCTCTGGCTTTTATTTTTCTTGTGGGACTTTCCTTGGCTGCTATTTGCCAGGCACTGAAACTGCCGCGTATTATCGGTATGTTGATCACCGGTATTTTACTGGGACCTTATGTGCTGAACGTATTGGATCCGTCGATTCTGTCCATCTCATCGGAGCTGCGGCAGATCGCGTTGATCATTATCCTGCTGAAAGCGGGACTTTCCCTGAATCTTGCCGATCTGAAGAAAGTGGGACGTCCTGCCATCATGATGGCCTGCATTCCTGCAACTTTCGAAATCCTGGCTTACTTTTTGCTGGCACCGTATTTTCTGGGAATTACCAGACTGGAAGCGGCTGTGATGGGCGCTGTAATGGGTGCGGTATCCCCGGCTGTAGTTGTCCCAAGAATGGTACAGTTGATGGATGAAAAATACGGCACAGCCAAAAGCATTCCCCAGATGATCCTGGCAGGCGCTTCCTGTGATGATATTTATGTGATCGTGCTGTTTTCCACATTTTCTACTATGGCACAGGGCGGCAGCGCACATTTGAAAGATTTTATCAACATTCCGGTTTCCATTATCCTGGGTATTGCACTTGGAAGTGTGGCTGGTTATCTTCTTTCCCTATTTTTCGAGACGGCTTACGCACACAGCCATATGGTGCGGAACAGTATGAAGGTGATCGTGGTAATGGGCGTATCTTTCCTACTGATGTCTATTGAGACATGGCTGAAACCGGTAGTTTCTATTTCCGGGCTTCTGGCTGTGGTAAGCATGGCTTGCGTTTTAAAGCTGAAGTGTACCCCTTCCGTCTCCGCCCGTCTTTCCCAGAAATTGGGAAAGCTGTGGCTTGCTGCTGAAGTCCTGCTTTTCGTGCTTGTGGGTGCATCCGTAGATATCCGCTATACCTTGAAAGCAGGTCCTGCAGCCCTGGCTATGATCTTCGCCGCCCTGCTGATCCGAACTCTTGGCGTCACCCTCTGCGTAGTCGGAACCAATCTGACCGCAAAAGAAAAACTGTTCTGCTCCATCGCCTACCTGCCCAAAGCAACCGTCCAGGCCGCCATCGGCTCCGTCCCAATGGCCATGGGCCTCTCCTGCGGACAGATCGTACTGTCTGTGGCCGTACTTGGAATTCTGATCACTGCGCCGCTGGGGGCGATTGGGATGGATTGCAGTTATAAGAAGCTGCTGAAACGAGAATCGTGTAGCTAAAATGGCAAAAGGCACCCTTACACAAATTCGTTTGAGGATGCCTTTTTCACTATTCTATTTCAGTTACATATATTTGTTTGAGTTCTCTATCTCTGAATAGTTACGACAATTTTTACTTAGAGAATACTGCATCATTTCTGGAAAGAAGATATACACAATACTGATTCATGCTGATTCCTTCTCTCTTAGAATGTTCTGCCAATGATCTATGCAGGCTTCGAGGTATTCTCAACTTAAATTGTCCCGAATAATCTTCCAAGCTGTCTGGCTCATGAATTTCTATCCCATCTTCTAATGCAGCCTCAAGCCAGGCTTTTTTCGCATCCACCGCATTTGCCACTGCACGTTCTAAAGTTTCTCCGCAAGTAATGCAGCCAGGTAAATCTGGATAAGAAACTACAAATCCGCCTTCGTCTTTATCTTCCACAATTTCCATACGATAGGACATTGCCATATAATCATTCAACGTCTTCATTATTTTTCACCTCGCCTTCCACAATCTGTCTTACTATCTCTACATACACTTTCTTGATTGGTTCATGCTTCGGTATTGTAATTGGCGTGCACCCTTGTTTTCTAAACGTATAATGACTGCTTCCACTTCTCGGTGCATTCATTTCATATCCATAACTTTCCAATACCTTCCGCAATTCGTCAAATCGGAGGTCTTTCGATAAATTGCATATACGTGTTATCAGTTTATCCCATTTTGACATTTATTATATCTCCTATTCACATTATATGTGGTGTTACATATGGTGTCAATCATTTTTTTGTTTGTCAATCTCATCATACTGTTTACATAGATTCAAAATGTTTCTAATTTTTTCCATATTATTACCCCAATATTCATCAGCTGCATCAAATGGCATCCCATCAAGCAGCTCCAATCTAAATTTTGCTAAATTATATCCCTCTCTCATACCATCAAAATATATTTCTTTAATAAAATTTCCAAGCTTGTCATCTCCGTAACAATACATCGTTTTAGAAAATTTCTTACTATCGATCAATTTTCCAAGGTCTTCTTTTGACATTTTTTGCCTCCTTGTTGTATATTTTTTATATATTTAGTTTATCAATATAGCAGTAATATTGTCAAGTCATTTATAAGAATATACAAATATCATAATTTTGACTTTAACATAGATGACCGAATTCGCAAAAGTAATGGATATTTTTCAAATCCTACTATATAATGGGCTCAGAATAAAAAATCTACTGTTGTATATTTTAACGGAGGAATTTTCTTATGATAAATTTTGATTTTTTCACTCCTACTAAGATTCTGTTTGGAGCTGGGCGTGAGAGTGAGGTTGGGAAACAGGTTGCAGCGTTTGGCGGACATAAGGTTATGATCATTTATGGAAAAAAGGGCGGACATATTGAAACTTCCGGGCTTTTGGACAGAGTTCATAAGAGTTTAAGTGATGCCGGGCTTTCCTACGTGGATTTGAACGGCGTTGTACCTAATCCACGTCTTTCCCTGGTAAAAGAGGGGATCCGCATTGGACGTGCAGAAGGTGTTGACTTCCTTCTTCCCATTGGCGGAGGCAGCGTAATTGATACAGCTAAGGGAATCGGTTACGGAATTGCCAATGATTTTGAAATGGAAGACCTGCTTTATGGACGTGTAAAAACAGATAAAAACCTGCCCATCGGCGTTATTCTTACAATCGCAGCCGCAGGCTCTGAAATGTCTTCTTCTATGGTTCTTACAATTGAAGATGGCATGATGAAGCGTTCTTATGGACATGACTGCGCACACCCCAAATTTGCTATTATGAACCCGGAGCTGACCTACAGCCTTCCGGCTTATCAGACTGCCAGCGGCGCTGCTGATATCATGATGCATACTATGGAGCGCTATTTTACCCCAACTGACACAGACACCAGCCTTACTGACCGAATCGCAGAGGGACTGATGGTTTCTGTACGTGATGCAGCCCAGATTGCTGTAAAGGAGCCTGAAAACTATGAAGCCCGGGCTACTCTTATGTGGGCTGGAAGCCTTTCTCATAATGGTCTGACTGGTGCCGGACGTATATCTGATTTTGCCACACACAAGATTGAACATGAGCTTGGCGGTATGTTTGATGTGGCTCACGGCGCCGGACTTGCAGCTGTCTGGGGAAGCTGGGCGAGATATGTATATAAGACAAATCCGGGAAGGTTTGCACAGTTTGGTAAAAAAGTTTTCGGAATTAATATTTCAAGCTCCACAAATATTACTCCAAATTCGGATGCCCCAGAGCAGCCAATTAAACCTTCGCCGATCATCACTGATCCAGAACTTACATCCACGGATACCGCTGCCCTCGCAGCAATCACCGCCTGGGAAACCTGGTGTCACTCCATAAGCATGCCAACCACCCTCACCGAACTAGGCATCCACCCAACCGACACCCAGATTGAGGAAATGGCTGAGAAATGTGTTTTCGGAAGAAATGGACATGTTGGATTTTTCCAGCCGCTGACGAAGGAGGATATTGCAGCAATCTTAAAGATGGCAAAATAATCCTGTTTTAAATTTTTAAAAGGCCCCTGTAGGCTGTCTATTTTTGACAGCCTACAGGGGCTCCTTTCTTATGATATGTATTTTAACTTTGCTTCTGTGACACCGCTTTGCCCAGTCGGTTATAAATCGTCTTCGCGTCCAGGATGTGCGGCACCCCGGTGGCGTCTGCGGCGGCGCCGGCGGTTACCAGGATGTACTCCCTGTCGTAAATCTGAGCAAAGCTGGCCAGGCAATGTCCGGCTTCGGAGGTGTAACCGGTTTTACCACCCAGGATCTCTCCACCGGTGACGCTTGTATCCGACATATTCTTAAACATGGTACTATAATACGTAATCCCATCCGGATGCACATTTGTCCCCGGCGTAGAGTAAAAATGACTCTCGATCACATCCCGGAACGTATCATTATGAAGCGCATACTTAAGCAGCAGTGCAATATCATACGCCGTACTATAATGCTCCGGATCATGCAGCCCTGTGCAATCCACGAAATGGGTGTTCTTCATCCCAATAGACTTCGCCTTAGCATTCATCTTCTCCACAAAGTCCGCCTCAGCCCCCGAAACTTCATTTGCCAGCGCCAGACAACATTCTGCCCCCGAAGGCAAAATCACTCCATAAACAAGGTCCCGGATCCTCACACTCTCCCCCGGCTGAAATCCCGCCTGCGTCGCATCCTGCCCATCCAATGCATAAAAAATATCCTCACTAAGCGTAATCTCCCGGTCCAAATCTGAAAAAGCTTCCAATGCCACAATTGCCGTCATAATCTTCGTCATCGAAGCCGGATAAATCCTCTCCTCCCCATTCATCTCCCCAATCACTTTCCCACTCTTCACATCCATCAATACCACATTTGAACTATTCACTCCCGACATATCCAGTCCCGTTACCGGCGGTCCATCAAACCACCCTGTCAGCCCCGACACCTTCGCCTCTAACCCTCTATTCCAGCAAAATGCAATGGCTAACACCGTCAGAATTAAAACCTCCACCAGTGCACTAACCAGTACTCTCCGTCTCTGCTTCTTTTTGCGAAGTTTTTTCTTCCTCTCAATCTGAACCCGTCTGCTCCGCTCATTCATCAGAGCGCCCCGGTCATTTCTCACCGCCTTCACGCGCCCCTCTTCCTTTCGTCTATCTCTATACTCCGCCACTGCAAAGCACCACCTTTCATTTAGTCCTTACATTATACACCATCCCATCCTACTAAACCATTCTCTAATTTTCCTATAATTTCTCAAAAAAGAAAAAGAGAGGATATCCCCTCTCCCAGGTGAAAGAAGATTCCTCTCTACCAAATGTGTGAAGCAGGGAAAAAAGATTCCTCTACCCAATGAAAGAAAACGAAAGCAGAAGATCGCCCTCTACCAAATGAGTAAAAGCACCAAAAAAGAATCTCTCCCCCCCTCCAGCACCTCACCCACCACCCCACCGCTCCCAGCGCAGCGAAGCGCCCGCGTCCCTCCTAAACAACCAGCCAGTGCAGGGTGGAGTGTTGGGGGGCTTCGTGGCGGGTTCTTGCAGGGACTTAGGCGGCGGACGGTTGCGTTGCCAGGCAGGGCGGCACTGTCTGAGCTCCGCAGGAGCGAGTTTGCCGCACTGACTGGCGCCCTTAGCAACCGTCCGCCGCCTTAGACCCTGCAAGGTTCCGCCACCAGTCCCCCAGCACTCCACCCTGCACTGGCGTACCTTATTCAGAAACGCAAAAAGCACCCACCTCGCGGTGAGTGCTCTTCATTCTCATCTATTAAGCTAATTTGATCGGGTTGATCTTCACTCCAGGACCCATTGTCGGAGCAATAACAACGCTCTTTAAATACTGTCCTTTCAGTGTGCTAGGTCTAGCCTTTACAATAGCTCCAATCAGCGTCTGGAAGTTGTCGCTTAACTGCTCCTCAGTAAAGGAAGCTTTACCGATCGGCACATGGATAATGTTTGATTTGTCAAGACGATACTCAATCTTACCAGCTTTGATATCATTGATAGCCTTTGTAACATCCATAGTTACAGTACCAGCCTTCGGGTTAGGCATTAAACCTTTCGGTCCAAGTACACGACCAAGACGTCCAACAACACCCATCATATCCGGAGTTGCTACAACAACGTCGAAGTCAAGCCATCCCTCATTCTGGATCTTCGGAATAAGGTCCTCAGCGCCAACGAAATCAGCACCTGCAGCCTTAGCTTCCTCAGCTTTTGCATCCTTAGCGAATACAAGAACGCGAACAGTTTTACCTGTACCATGTGGCAGAACTACTGCACCACGGATCTGCTGATCTGCATGACGTCCATCGCAGCCTGTGCGGATATGAACTTCGATAGTCTCGTCAAATTTGGCAACAGCAGCTTTTTTAACTAAGCTGATAGCTTCATTAGTATCGTATAATGTTGCGCGGTCAACTGCCTTAGCAGCCTCCACGTATTTCTTTCCTCGTTTCATTTCTATAACCTCCTGTGGTATTTGCGGGGAAAAGCCCTCCCACTTACTATTTGTGATTAATCAACTACTTCAATTCCCATACTTCTTGCAGTACCAGCAATCATGCTTGCTGCTGCTTCGATGGATGCTGCATTTAAGTCTTTCATCTTAAGCTGAGCGATCTCCTCAACCTGAGCTTTTGTAACTTTAGCAACTTTTGTTTTGTTCGGTACGCCGGAACCGGATTTGATATTTGCAGCTTTCTTAAGAAGAACTGCAGCCGGCGGAGTTTTGGTTATGAAGCTGAAACTTCTATCTGCATAAACAGTGATTACTACAGGAATGATCATACCATCCTGATCTGCTGTTCTCGCATTGAACTCTTTTGTAAACTGAACGATATTTACACCGTGCTGTCCAAGAGCCGGACCTACAGGTGGTGCTGGAGTTGCTTTACCAGCGGGAATCTGTAATTTGATATATCCTGTTACTTTCTTTGCCATTTTCGGCACCTCCTATGTGGTATTGGCGGGGGTATGTCCCTCCCACGATATTGTGTTACCTTTGTCTGTTACATTTTCTGAACTTCTGCGAAACTGATCACAACCGGTGTTTCGCGTCCAAACATCTCTACATTGATCGTTACAAGCTGTTTCTGCGGATTGATGGCAGTCACAACACCTGTAGTCTCTTTCCAGGCTCCGCCTGTTACTACTACGGTATCGCCCTCAGCGAAGTCAACGCGGACAGTCTCATCTTTGATGCCCAGCGGCTTCATTTCCTCTTCTGTGAGCGGTACAGGCTTGGATCCCGGACCAACAAACCCAGTCACTCCACGGGTATTCCGGACAACATACCAGGTATCGTCGTTCATGACCATGTTGATAAGAACATAGCTTGGGAACATTTTTCTCTGGACCTGCTTGGAAACACCATTACGCATCTCCACAACGTCTTCCAGAGGAACCCGTACTTCCAGAATCTGATCCTCAAGATGTCGGTTTTCAATTGTCTTCTCAATGTTGGCCTTTACCTTGTTCTCATAACCGGAATAGGTATGGACAACGTACCATTTTGCTTCTGACATACAATCACCTTTGTCCTTATTTGATTAAAAGATTAATGCATTCCAGAATGCCTGCATCCATCACACTGATGATCGCACCGAGAATTACGGTTATGACAATAACAACAACTGACTGTTTCATCAGTGTATCGCGGTCTGTCCAGACAATTTTGTTGAACTCTGCCTTCAGCCCCTGGAACCAGGATTTCTTCGGCTCCTTAGCCTTGGCGGTCTTGCCTGCAGATTTTTCTTTTTCTTGCATAGCCTAACCTCACAATCTAAAGTGACTATTTTGTTTCCTTGTGCATTGTGTGTCTCTGGCAGAACTTACAATATTTCTTGGTTTCCATTCTCTCAGGATGGTTCTTTTTCTCCTTGGTCATATTGTAGTTACGCTGCTTGCACTCTGTACATGCTAATGTAATCCTAACGCGCACAACTTCCACCTCCAGTGTTTTCATTTGCATGGTCTTAAATCAGCCTTTTCGGTGTATCCGCCACCGTTTTTCGGCATAAAAAAAAGACCTAACTTCCATGTCGCTTGTACAGTTTACCACACAGCAGACATATCCGTCAAGTCTTTTGCATATAATTCTTAAGGATTTTTGACTAAAAATAAGCTCCAATCCATGCCGGATAACAGCAAAAAACACGCTCCAGTCATAGAAGCTCTGTAAAGCCCTTGGGCGGCAAAGAAAAATCACTTTCCATGCACACTGAGAAAATATAATTCTCAAATTCCATTGTCCTGAAAAAGCCTGGTCTTTTCGGTGATTTTCCCAGAACAAAGCCCTGATCTTTTCGAATGATCTCGAAAGAATCAAGCGGAAGGCTCATCCCCCTGCCTGTCATTTTCATATAACTTTCCTTTAAGGTCCAAAGTGTAAAAAAAGCTTTGCCCGGGTCAGAAGCAGCTTCTATATATTCCCGCTCTGTCGAATGGAAATAATGCTCCGCAATTTCCAGAGGCGCATTGACATTCCGCTCAATGTCGCATCCCACTTCATCATCCGACACCACTCCCACCACATAGTCTCCGGCATGGGAGATATTAAAATGGAGATGATCCGCCACAGGCTTCCCATTTTCGGAATATTTCAGGCTGCTTTCGGAAAGTCCGTTCCCATTCAGGATCTTCCGGATCATAATTCCTGCGCCCAGACTCCTTTTTCGGTCATCCGGCTGAAGATACCGGATGACCTTCTTTCTTCTCTCTGGTCCAACTTGTTCCAAAAGGCTTTTATTCTGCAAGGGATCCTCAAGAGTATTGATATTGATTCTATATAATTTTATCATTTCTTACTATAAAAAGCACCGGGTAGCAACTGTAGATTCCCCAGGCCTGCTCCAGACAGGTTGCTGTTCACTTCGCTCACAGCAATACGCAGCAATCATGCAAAGCATGATTGCGCGCCGCAATTCTCGAGTTTTCTGTGAACTTTTTGTCCAAAAAGCACCTCGCGGAATGTTGCCTGTGACATGCAATGCGCTTCGCCATGCACGAATTCAGCCTTTATTTCTTCTCAATATTAATCTTCTGATCAAATCCGGTAAGGCTGAAAACATCGTACACTTCATCAGAAACATTTACAATCCTGAAGCCTTCCTTGCCTGCCATCTTCTTATAAGCGGCGATTACCAGACGAAGTCCGGCAGAAGAGATATATTCCAGGTTTGCAAAGTCAAATACCAGGCTGGTTGTACCAGGATCAAGTGCTGACAGCTCCTTTTCCAGCTGCGGTGCAGTCTGGGTGTCAAGCCATCCTGTGATCTCCATAGTTACCTTGCTGCCCTCTGTCTTACTTACAATTTCCATTACAATTTCCTCCTTTAAGTTACAGGAAACACGCTCAACGGGTTTCCGGGGTTATCACGCAGCGGGCCCAGGAGGGGACTTCCAACACGAGTTCCCACCCTGCCCACTGAGTAAACCAGTTACTGTCCAGCTGTATGTAAAACTTCATCTGTGGGCAGTAACTTTGTTCCATCATCAATCAAAAAATGCAAGTCTGTCAAGTGCCTCAATAGCGCTTTCCAGATATCTGTCATCTGTAACCGGCCATTTGTAATCCAGTCTGTAAAGAACCTGTGCTGTAAACCGGTTGCTATAATCCAGGGTATAGATCTCATTTTCATTATGAGCTGTATACGCGATCAGTCCGGAAACAACATCCGAGTCATCACTGTTCTTTGCAAATTCTTTTACCGCGGCCTCAAACTCTTCATCACTTACAATGTCAATGTCAAATCCATGGCTCCGCATTGCATAGATCAGATCCGCCATATAGATATGGTGGCTGTTGCAGGCGTGGAATACGGTAAATCTCCGGTCTGTCTGTACCAGTCTCAATACTGCAAGTGCAGTAGAATCAATTGGTGAAAATTCTGTAACTTCGTGCATAGCCCCAATTGGGAATTTACCGACTGCCTCATATCCTCGCAGACTTCGCAGGAATCCGTTTGTAATAAAGTTGATCTGGAATTCACCATCTGAATTTCGGCTCATCAGATTTCCTACACGGATAACCTTTCCGTCAAGCCCACTGGAAACAGCTTCCAGTACGGCTCTCTCTGCAAGGAATTTTGTGCGGATGTATTCATTTGTGATGTTCTGTCCAATATACAGATCGTTTTCATTAAAGACTCTGGACATTGGCGGAACACCATCGGAACCCTCTCCGGCAACAGAAACAGTAGAAATCTGGATCAGTCTGCGTCCACTATTTTTACAGAATTCAATCAGATTTTCCACTCCGTGTACATTTATCTTCTCCAGTACATCACCAGCTGCAAAATGCTTTACGCAGGCTGCGCAGTTAATAATGGTGTTAAATTTGTAATCTGCAAATTTCTCCACCTGTTCTTTCGAGGTAATATCGCCATCCACACAGATAATACGCTCTCCAAACAGTTCCTGGCACGGATTATCGAAGTAATACATCAACATATGCATCATTCGTTTCTCCATGGACTCATATTTACCCTTACGTACCAGACAGTAAACCTTACCGTCATAATTATCCAGGTAAGCCTTCAGAACATGAATTCCCAGGAAGCCGGTTGCACCTGTGATCATGATATCACCAATTTCTTCCTTTGTCACCTGGTTTACGTTTTCTTCTACATTTCCGCTGATCACGCTCTGGATCCGGTTATAATTGTAGCTGGAGAATTCGTTCTCACTCTGCGGATTTTCAAATGCCTCACTGTTATCCACGATTGCAGAAAGCTCACGGATGGTCGGATATTTGAAAATGTCTGCATATACAATGGAAATATTCTTGGAAAGGCACATAACAGCAACTTTTGATGCAGTAAGTGAGGAGCCTCCAAGTTCGAAGAAGTTATCCTCAATTCCTACTTTTTCAATGCCAAGTGCTTTTTCAAATATCTCGCAAAGTTTAATCTGGACAGCGGTAACAGGCTCCACATAGGCTGTGCTTGCTGTGGTGGTTACTTCTGGTACCGGAAGCGCCTTTTTGTCTATCTTTCCGCCAGGAGTCACCGGCATTTTCTCAAGATGGACAAAGAAGGATGGCATCATGTAATCCGGAATCAGCGGGTTCAGGAACAGTTTCAGCTCATCTTCCGGAATGATTTCACCAGTATAATAAGCTGTGATATATTTGTTTCCGCCTTTTTCGATCACTATAACAGCAGCATTCTTCACCTTATCGTGCTTCAGAAGAGCTCCTTCGATCTCACCAAGTTCAATACGATATCCTCTTATCTTTACCTGGGAATCGATTCTTCCGATATATTCAATATTTCCGTCACCTTTCATGCGGACCATATCACCGGTTCTGTAAAGACGTTTGTCCTCGTCACATACGGAGAACGGATTTTCCACAAATACGGAAGCCGTCTTCTCAGGAAGATTGTGATATCCTCTTGCAATCTGACGTCCGGCATGGCAAAGCTCACCAGAAGCGCCTACCGGAAGCCGTTTCATATTTTCGTCCACAATGTAGCTGCGGATATTCCGCTGTGACTTACCGATCGGGATGTTGTCGTACTGTTTGTCAACCCAGAACTCTGTGGAGGAAACAGTATTCTCCGTTGGACCGTAGCCATTGATCATCTGGTAAGTTCTATCCCGGTAATATTTGAACTTCTCACCACCCAGGGTGACAAATTTCAGGCTCGGAGCATCGTCAAGAAGCTCTGCAACCAACTCGCCCATCTGAGTTGGGAAGGTAGCTGTGGTAATTTTTTCTTCTTTTATGAATTTTCCAACAGCAACCGCATCTTTTCGTATGCTCTCTGGCAAAATGTACAGTACTGCGCCTGCAGTAAGCGGAGCAAACAGGTCGATCACGGATGCATCGAAGCAGAAGCTTGCAAACTCTGCCACAATATCATCTGGTGTCAGTTTTCTTGTCATAAGGATATACTCGATCAGGTTCAGCAGGTTCCGCTGTTCAAGCATAACACCTTTTGGTTTTCCGGTGGAACCGGATGTGTAGATCATATAAGCCAGGTTCTCTGCTTTCGGAGCTGTGAGCTCTACAGAAAGTGCAAAGTCTTTGGATTCTGCTGCCACGTCATCCAGGCTGATCACATTCTGGTCGTAGAAGCCTACCAGACTGCGGTAACGGTCTATTACAAGCAGGTTTTCTGCCTCGGAATCCTTCAGCATGTACTCAATTCTGCTCTGCGGATATTCCGGATCCAATGGAACATACGCACCGCCGGCTTTCATAACACCGATATAAGCTACGGCATATTCCTTTGTTCTTCCGCACAGAATACCTGCAACCTTTTCCCTGCCAAAGCCATTTTCCGTAAGCTTCTGAGCAACATAATCTGACATATGGTCCAGTTCTTTATAGGTAAGCTCGCCCATTCCGTCTTTTACCGCCGGTCTGTCCGGATATTTTGCAACAGCTTCCCTGAACAGGTCTACAAAGGTCTTTCCGGCATGGGAAGGATCATCTTCCATTTTGGTTTCTTCCTCAAACATCAGTCTGATGTCTGCCGGCTCGTATTCTCTCAGGATTCCATCTGCCGTTGTTTCCAGGTTATCTGCAAGGTATTTGATGGTTTCCTCGTTGTACATGTCGCCTCTGTACTCAATCTCAAAGACAAACTTATTTCTCTCAATTGAAATACTGATGGAAACAGGTGCCTTTGCCGCATTCAGCTGAACAGGTTCTTCCTGCGCATATTCCCCGCCGATATTATCAAAGGCGAAGTTGTCGCCCTGATAGATCACCATGGCATCTGCCTTGATGTTGAACTCATGGCTGATCTGGGAGAACGGATAAATATCGTTGTTCATGGAATTAATCAGCTGCTGCTGGACAGCATTCAGGCAATCCGCAGTGCTTCCTGAGAAATCACAGTAAACGGGAAGAGTCTTTACCAGCATACCCACGGTATCGGAAAGTCTGGAATCGTTTCTGCCGTGGTAAATAGTGGTAAATACCGCATCCTTCCTGAAATTGTATTTTCCAAGAGTAATACCAAAAGCAGAGATAAAGAATACATTCTCTGTAATTCCGTGCTTCTTACAGAATGCCTTCACGTCCTGTACGGAGAACTCACTGGTCTCACGATGATACATCTCTGCGGTTGGAGCTGCTCCGCTCTTGTCTGGATAGAAGTTGATGCTTCCGCCCGCATTTTCAAAAACGGATTTATAGTAGTTCTCTGCATTCTTATAAGCATCACTTGCCAGAGCATCCCTGTTATCAAGGGCCAGATCATAGGAAGTATACTCTTCCACTTCCAGCTTTTCTCCGCTGTAAGCCCTGTTAATGTCGTTCAGGATAATGCCCAGGGAGGTACCATCTGCAACAATATGATGAATGTCAAGGAACAGATAATTTCCATCACAGGTTCTGTGAATCTCAAAGCGGAAAAGCTGTTCATTAAACAGCATGTACGGACGAACCAGAGTTTCCCGGTTCATTCCATTTATAATCTGCGTCTTATAAGTGAAAGCATCATTACGTTTCTGAAGGACTTCTCCTTCGTCGCTCATAAAGAGACGAGTTTTCAGGTAAGGATGAGCTGCAACGGTGCTGTCAATTGCTTCTGCCAGCTTATCCAGGTCAACCTTTTTGTCAAGCTTCAGAAGATATGGAATGTTGTAAATGGTGGATCCCATATTGGCTGTACACTCGATGAAAATTCCCTCCTGAGTATTGGTGAGAGGATAATTTTCCTGGATTTCCCTCTTGGTTTCTTTTCCGGCAGTCTTCACAAAGCTCTCTAACATCTGAATGGTTGGGTGATCCTTGATGTCAGATGTTTTTATCACAATGTCAAAAGCTTTGGAAATAAGGATATTCAGCTTAATAGCAGTGATAGAGGTCAGTCCTGCCTCGTAAATATCTGTGGTAATGCCGAATTCGGTATAGCCAAGAACCTCAGCAATACAGTCAAACAGCTTCTGCTGAGTCTCATTCTCCGGTTTCACGATTTCTTCCACTTTTCGCTCTGGCAGTGGAAGGGCTTTTTTGTTTACCTTCTGATTCTGGTTCAGCGGAATCTTGTCGATCTGCATGGTAACTGCCGGAACCATGTATGGAGGCTTGGTTTCTTTGATGAAATCATTTAACTTATTTATGTCAACCTGACCGTCAGATACTACATAAGCTGCAATATATTTTCCGCCGCCATTTGGATCGTCAAAAGCCACTACGGTTGCATCCTTTATGCCTTCGTATCTTCTTATGACCTCCTCAACCTCGGAAAGCTCAATTCTAAAGCCTCTGACCTTAACCTGGGAGTCTTTTCTTCCAATGATCTGGATGTTTCCATCCGGAAGATATCTGGCAACATCACCGGAATGATACAGGACTTCATAACCTTCTGCATCGTCATAAATATTCTTCGTATAAACTTCCGAAGTTTTCTCCGGTTTATTCAGATAGCCTCTGGAAACCTGCCATCCGGAGATCATCAGTTCACCGCAGGCACCGTATGGAAGCAGATGACCAAACTTATCGGCTATATAAAGCTTGAAATTATCAAGCGCTTTTCCGATTGGAATATTTGAATAATATTTATCCACTTCAAATACAGTTGTAAAAATTGTGCACTCTGTAGGACCATACGCATTAAAGAATTTATAATCCTTCGGCGGTTCCATAGGAACAAGCTTCTCTCCACCTATGGAAAGATATTGCAGACTCTCGCAGCTCATTTCCATCGCAAACTGTCTTCCCACCTGTGTAGTCATAAAGGAATGGGTAACGCCATTCTCTTCAAAATAACGCTGAAGTGCAATGAAATCAAGGCGGATTTCTTCCGGAATAATGTGAAGCTCTGCACCGTTTGCAATTGCTCCGTAAATATCCATCATGGAAGCATCAAAACCAAAGGACGCATAAGCTGCTATTTTGGAGCTGTGATCTATATGGTAATACTTTTTGTACCAGTGGCAGAATGCAGTGATATTTCCATATTCCAGCATACAGCCTTTGGGTACGCCGGTGGAGCCGGAGGTGTACAGTAAAATAAACAGATCATGAAGCTCTGGCTTCTTAAGTTCCACATCACGGTCTTCCAGCTGTGGGATCTCATCTGTAAATAAAACAGGTCCCTGATAGCCGTCTACCAGCGGCAGAAGCTCTCTGTCTGCGATCAAAAGCTTAGCATCAGAATCCTCCAGCATGTACATCAGGCGGTCTTTCGGGTAAGTAGGGTCAAGAGGCTGGTATGCCGCACCGGCTTTGATCACGCCCATTGGTGCGATGGCCATGTATTCGCAGCGGGGGATCAGAATGGAGACTACATCCTCCCTGCCGATTCCCTGGGATGCAATATATTTTCCAAGTCTGTTGCTGAGCTCGTCCAGTTCTTTGTATGTATATTTCCGGTCTTTAAATACCACTGCGGTGTGGTCTGGAATGGTCTCTGCCAATTCAGCGAACAGGTCAGAAATGGTTTTGCTTCTGTCAAATTCGTTTTCTGTATGATTGAATTCTGCGATCTTGTTTACCCCACTCTGAGAGATCACAGAGATTTCAGAAACATATTTTGTTTTCAGCATGGAGCTCATGGCAGCTTCATAGGAATCCAGGATTCCGTCAATAAAGGCCTGGCTGTACATGTCGCTGCGGTATTCTGCTGTAAGCACATAAGTGTGGTTGTACTCTCTTACCTGGATCAGCAGAGGCATTTTGGCCATATCCAGGGAAAGGTCGTGGCCTCTGGCAATGGTGTCTCCAATTGGATAATCGTCGCTTAACTCTGCCTGGTATGCAAAGGTAAGATCCGAATTCAGCCCGTATTTTGCACAAATATCGGAAAATGGGAAAATATCGTTTGCCATGGAGGACAGCATCTGCTCGGAAAGCTCTGCCATATACGCCTGTACGGTGGTCTTCGGGTCGAATTTGCAATAAACAGGAAGGGTTTTTACCAGCATGCAGACTGTGTTTTCAAGCCTGGAATCGTTTCGTCCATTATAAATAGTAGAAAACAGACTGTCCTCTGCATTGGAGTATTTTGCCATAAGGATGCCGAACAGACCTGTAAATAAAATATTCGGGGTAACACCCAGCTTCTCGCAATAGGAAAGAATGGCCTCTTCTTTCAGGCCCATGGTCTTCTCCAGATAACCTTTTTCAGGAGCTTTTCCATTCAGGTCTGGCATTGGGAGGGATTCCGTTTCAATTCCTTCAAAAATACTGTCATAATATTTCTCGGCTTTTTTGTATTTGCCCTCTTTCATCTGCTGTTCTTCGTCAAGAGCCGCATCAAATCCGGTATAGGACTCTTTTTCCAGTTTTTCACCCATATAGGCCTTATTGATATCCTCGAAAATGATATCATAAGAGTTGCCGTCAGCAATAATATGGTGGAAATCTGTAAAGAGGTATTTCTTATCTTCTGTCACATAAATTGCCACACGAAGGAGACGTCCTTTTTCCAGCTTAAACGGACGTACAAGGCTTTCCTTCTGGCTGGCAAATTTCTCATTTGTGGTCTCGATCACTTCCGGCACAAATGTCTCATTTCCAGGGCGCTGTACCATCTCCCCATTATCATCAAGATATACCTGTGTGAGCAGGTAGGAATGGGCACTTACCATTCTGGCAATTGCATCGGATAATTTCCGGGTATCCACTGCAGGATCCAGTTCAAAAAGGAAGGGGATATTGTATACGGTACTCTCAGGATTTTTGCTGCACTCTGCAAAAATACCCTTCTGGGAACCGGTAAGAGGATAAACCTCTCTCTTTTCGTAGGTTCTGAGCTTCGGCGCCAGCATGACATATTTTTCCAGCTTCTCCACGGTATTGTTCTCGTGGATATCGCTTGTTTTTACGGTAACACCAAATTCCTCTGAGATCAGGACGCAGAGCTTCATTGCACTGATGGAGGAAAGACCGGCCTTATAAAAGCTGGTGTCGATTCCGAAGAAGTCGTTTTCTACTACTTTTGCCACAATGTCAAAAATCTTCTTCTGCATTGGATTTTCCGGCTCTTTCAGGTTTCTGGGTTGCGCCACCGGCTTGGGCAATGCTTTTTTGTCAATTTTGCCATTCTGTGTTAAAGGCATTTTTTCCAGCTGGATGAAAACATCCGGAACCATGTAATGAGCCAGGGATTCTGACGCATAAGCGGTAAGCGCTTCAACATTGATCTGGCGGTCTGCCATAAAGTAGCAGCAAAGATATTTATTATCCACCGGTACTGTAATACTGGTGATGATTCCTTCGAAGCTGTTAACAACCTCCTCGATCTCACCAAGCTCGATTCTGAGACCGCGAAGCTTGATCTGATTGTCAATTCTTCCGAAAAATTCGATCTCGCCATCTGGAGTGATCTTTGCAAGATCGCCTGTTTTATAGGCTCTTTCTCCGTTGAGAGTGATGAAAACTTCTGCTGTTTTCTCCGGCAGATTGATGTAGCCACGACCTACTCCAAGACCTGCAATTACAAGCTCTCCGGTCTCTCCGTCCGGAAGGATCCTGTTCTCTTTGTCAACCACATAAACCTGAACATTGCCGTTTGGCTCTCCGATGGTAATGTTTTTGCTGTCGGTGATCACCTTCATGGTACAGCTGATGGTGGTCTCGGTTGGTCCATAGCCGTTCATAATATAAGCATCCGGGTTTACTGCGTGAATCTTGTCAAAAAGTGCAGGCGGGAATGCTTCTGCTCCTACGTCAAATACCTTGATCTGGGCAGCTGCTTCCTGAAGCTGGGGCAGATCGATCATATTGGAAAGATAGGTAGGAGTTGTGGTCATAATATCCACTTTATTTTTTACAATTAAATCTCCAAGCATAATGGGATTCAGGATCTCTTCATCGCTTGCGATCACTGCAGTCATTCCATTGGTGAGAGGGAGAAATTCCTCCAGTACCGAAACATCAAATGTCATGGCTGCCATGGAAAGGGAAACGCTTCCCCTGCTTACATAGCCATAGGTTTCTGCATTCTTTGGATTGGGATTTACAAAATTGGCAAGGTTGATATGCTCGATCATAACACCTTTTGGTTTTCCAGTAGAACCTGAGGTGTAAATACAGTAGCAAAGATCATGTTCCTTAATCTGGGTATCCGGGTTCCCGGCATTTGGGTTTTCCAGCAGTTCTTCAAGCAGAAGCACCGTACAGGAAAGCCTGGAAAACAGCTCCTGGCGCTCCTTCTGGATCTCCTTTGTGGTGATAATAAAGGGAACTCCTGCATCTTCAAAAATGAACTGTACACGGTCATCGGGATAATCCGGGGCTGCGACAGCAAATGCACCACCAGCCTTCAAAATACCCTGACGGACTGCGTAAAAGTCACAACAGCGCTCCAGTACCACACCTACGATTTTTTCACAGCCAACGCCTTTTTCAATAAGAGAATTCGCAATTCTGTTTGCTCTTTCATTCAGCTGTGCGTAGGTAAAGCTTTCCTTGCTGGAAGCTACAGCACATTTGTCAGGATGAAGCCGCACCTGCTCTTCAAACAGCTTTGTCACAGGCTGAAATTCAAAAACAAAATTGCTCTTTTCGTTAATGTCAGGCATTTCCTGCACCTCCTAAAATGATATTATTGTATTATTCATATCAATTGCGCGGATATAATCCATTGATTTTGAAATCTTTTTCACCAGCTCAATTCCATGGATATCAAACTCCTCATGGTCATAGCTGTATTCCAGCGGATTAAAATTCACTCCGTTGTCTCTTATCCTTAACTGGCAAATGTCATCCTCCAGGCAAAGATTGATGTCGATCCAGTTGGAAGTTTTTCCACCAAATTTAATGATATTCACAGTCATTTCTTCTGCACACACGGCAGCAAGATTGGATCTGTTTCCGGATACACCGTTTTCCTTGCAGAACTCCAGGATTTTTCTGTTAACTGCGCCAGCTTCTTCCATGGTGCTCTTAATGGAAAAATCAAGATTGATTCCGGGATTTTGGTCCGGAACAATATAAAAAGTAGAATTTTTGTGTTTGATCTTTCGGAAAATCCAGGCTGCGATCAGGGTTATGATCTCTGTGGCAACAAATGCAGCACCAATTCCATTTGTACCGATTCCATCAATCTGTTTCCAGATAGAAATTCCTATAAATGTTGCAGGAAGAACTGCCACTGCGTTTTCAAGGAAGGTAACAAAGCTTGCAATTGCAGTCTCTTCAATAGATTCATAATAGCTTACGGTAAATTTATTCCAGAGATAAGGCACTACACATAAAGCAAAAATACGCAGTGCATGAACCATCTCCCGTCCCAGCTCTCCGCCGCCTCCGAACATAATGGTGATCTGTTCTGTAAACAGCATGATCAGAACGAATATGACTGCCAGCACGATATAGCTGTATTTCAGCATTTTTTTGCACAGGACACGGATTCCTACATAGTCTTTTTCTCCAAAAAGAATTCCTGCAACATTAGGAATTACACCAATGATTCCGCCTGTAAGCATTTCCACGATCAGCAAAACATTGTCGCAGACCGTAAATACTGCCATTCCGTCTTCCCCGATCTGATTCATAATGATGGTGTTCAGGCCAAGGGCTTTTACAAAATTGGTTGCCATGAAAACAAGCATGGGCACACCTGTAATCACTGCTTCCTTCACGATTCCGAAATCCTTTGCATTCAGCCGCACGAAACTGATATTCCTCTTATCTGAGCGAATATAGAAAAGGAAAACCACCATGGCAAAAAGGAAGCCAAGTACCGTTGATAAGGATGCACCTGTAACTCCAAGTGGTGTAAATCTAAGAAATATGTAATCCAGCACAAGATTTATCACATTGGCTGTGATCAGATAAACAGAAGCAAGCTCCGGATGATTTTCCACCCCAAGGTAATTTACCATCATCAGACCAATTCCGATTACCGGTGCACCTAACATGCTGATGCGGATATAGTCTCTTGTATAAGTTGTCAAAACTCCGTCTCCGGATACCAGAAATCTGGCAATAGGTCCTGCAGCAGGAAATGCAATAAGAGAAAACAGCAGTCCCACCACGAGTGTGACGATGAAAGTGGCTGAAAACAATTTCGAAGCCCCTTCTTTGTCACGTTTACCAAGCATATTTCCTGCAGCTATGGAACCTCCCACACCCAGACAGTAACCGGTAAGCTGAACTATCGTTTCAACCGGAAGACTCATTGTGACTGCGGACATTGCTTCTACACCAATTAAATTACTTACAAAGATAGTGTCCACAATGTTTCCAAGCTGAAGTGCCAGCGACATCATAATACCTGGAACGATATACTTGTTTAATTTCGCATTCAGCAATCTGTTATTTCTGTTTTCCACCATTCCAACCCCTTTCGAAATTCCGGAATATTTCTAAACAAAATCAGAATACTCCACATTTATATATAATTTAGCAAAAAATGAAATATTTTTCAATAAAGCAGCGAAAACAACGTCAAATTAAACAAAAATAGCTTAAAAAAATACCGGTTTCCCGAAGATATCCCTTTAATGGAATTCTTTGGAAACCGGTAGTATCCTTCCTGATATGTAATTATTCAGCAGACTCCAGAACATGTTTAAAAAGGCTTTCTACAAAATGTACGTCACAATTTGCGGAGCCTGCAGATGCAGGAAATAAATTTTCAAGCAAGCTCCAAAGCCCTGTGGCAGGCTGCCTTATGCCCATTTTCCACCTCCTGAAGCACAGGAACTTCCTGCCTGCAGCGGTCTGTTGCGTAGGGACAGCGAGTGTGGAATTTACATCCTGACGGTGGATTGTAGGCACTTGGCACGTCACCTTCCAGAATGATACGCTGACGTTTCTTCTTCACATCCGGGAGCGGGATTGCGGAAAGAAGGGCTTTTGTATAGGGGTGCATCGGATTGGAATAAAGCTGGGCTTTTTCTGCAACCTCAACCACACTTCCAAGATACATAACTGCGATTCTGTCACTGATATGGCGGACTACGCTCAGGTCATGGGAGATAAACAGGTAGGTCAGATTTTTCTTCTGCTGCATATTTCTCATAAGATTCAGCACCTGCGCACGGACAGATACGTCCAGTGCGGAAACCGCCTCGTCACAGACAACAAATTCCGGATTCAGGATCAGTGCCCTTGCAATTCCGATTCGCTGCCTCTGACCGCCTGAAAACTCGTGAGGAAAACGGTTCAGATACTGTTTATCCAGTCCAACCTCCTGAAGGATCTCTTCCACCATTTCCCTGCGTTCTTCCTTAGTCCCCACTTTATACACTTCAAGAGGGGCACTGATCAGATCATAAACGGTCATTCTGGGATTCAGGGAGCTATATGGATCCTGGAAAATAATCTGCAGCTTCCGGCGCATTTCCCACATTTTTTTCTTATCATAGGTAAGGATATCTTCCCCATTGTACATAACCTGGCCCTCTGTTGCCGGGATCAGGCGGAGAATAGTTCTTCCCAGAGTGGATTTTCCGCAGCCGGACTCTCCGACCAGGCCCAGTGTCTCACCCTTTCTCACAGAAAGACTTACATGGTCTACTGCTTTTACTACAGATGGATTACGGTTCAGAAGCCCTTTTTTTGCCGTAAAATATTTGGATAAATCCTTTGTTTCCAATAAGATTCCTGTGTTCTCACTCATTATTTCTCACCCTCGTATCTGAAGCAGCTTACCAGAGAATTTCCAGCATGGTAAACGCCTGGTTTTTCTTTCATGCAGCGGTCTTTTCCGTAAGGACATCGGGGAGCAAATCTGCAGCCTGCAGGCATGGCGTCCGGTGCCGGAACGGTGCCCTCAATGGTATTCAGCAGCTCTACATCCTCATCAAGGCGGGGAATAGAGTTCAAAAGTCCCTGTGTGTAAGGATGCTTCGGTCTTTCAAAAATATCCTCAATGCTGCCGTATTCTACTGCTTTTCCTGCATAAAGAACAAGCACATCGTCTGCGGTCTCTGCTACTACCCCCATATCATGGGTAATCAGCATAATGGCTGTTCCCATTTTTTCCCTGAGCTCACACATCAGCTCCAGGATCTGTGCCTGGATGGTTACGTCCAGGGCTGTGGTAGGCTCATCTGCAATAAGAAGTCTTGGCTCGCAGGATACTGCCATGGCGATCATCACTCGCTGGCGCATACCGCCAGAAAGCTGATGCGGATATTCCTTCATCCGCTTCTCCGGAGCAGCGATCCCAACTCTTTTCAGAACGTCCACAGCTCTTGTCCAGGCTTCTTTTTTACCGCAGTTCTGGTGGAGCATAATTGGTTCCATCAGCTGGGTTCCAATAGTCAGAGTCGGATTCAGGGCAGTCATTGGATCCTGAAAAATCATGGCAATATCATTTCCGCGGATCCTGCACATCTCTTTCTCCGGAAGCCCTATCAGTTCTTTTCCATCCAGTTTGATGCTGCCGCCGGAAATCCGGGCGTTGCTTCCAAGAAGCTGAAGGATAGACATGGATGTGACACTTTTTCCGCATCCGGACTCTCCTACAATTCCGAGGATCCTGCCTTTTTCTACAGAAAAGCTTACACCGTCAACGGCTGTGTTAATGCCTTTTTTTGTCTGAAACTGTACCTGTAAATTCTCTACTGAAAGTAAAGATGCCATAGCTGTACTCCTTTTTCTCTTAATTAACTCACTGTGATTCTTTCACAGCTCCTGAAATCCGCCAGACATGAGAGTCTTTTCTCTCATATTTGGCGGGTTCCAGGATCAAAAGCTTTATCCGCTTTTGTCCTGTTTCCCATTTTTATTACTCTTTATCCCACTCCCAGGAAGACCAGTTCAGACAATTAAAGTCTGCAACGTTCAGGTTCTTCATGCTCTTGTTGTAAGCGGTAAGAAGGTTCTTTGTATATAAGTAGCCCATAGCTGCTTTTTCTACAACCTTTTCCTGATACTCATCGAAGTATGGTTTTCTTGCTTCAAAAGTAAGCTCTGCGTTTCCTTTGTCGATCAGGTCAGAAAGCTCTGTATCCTGAAGCTGGCAGAAGTTGCAGGAGCTTTCCGGATAGATCATTTCACGGCTCTCACTTGGGTCAAGAGTTCCGCCGGAACCAATGATTCCAAGATCATGCTCGCCGTCAAGCATACGGCTCATCAGAGTTGCAAAGTCCATCTGCTCAATTTCTACATTTACACCGACATTTGCAAAATCCTGTACGATCAGGGCTGCACATCTCTCGGTAATGCTGCTTCCAGAGGAGATGAAGAATTTCAGTGTCTGTCCAGCCGGGAAGCCTGCTTCTGCAAGCATCTCTTTTGCCTTTTCAGGATCGTACTGAACCTGAACTTTGTCATTGTAGTATGGGCTTACCGGTGCGATCGGGGTCATGATCGGAGTTCCCTCTCCCATAAGAAGACCATTTACCAGTACGTCACGGTTGATTGCCATATTCAGTGCCTGGCGAACTTCCTGAGTAAGATATTCCTTCTGAGTATTGAAGATCAGAGTGGTATAGGAAGTGGTAGGAACAGACTCTGTTACCAGGTTATCCTGGGACTTGGCTGTTTCCCAGTCATCAGTCAGTACGGAACCGAATCCAATCAAATCAAGCTCGCCGTTCATAAGACCGGAAAGAACGTTTGCGGACGGTACTACACGGATGATCAGACGGTCAATATTTGGAGTTCCAAGATAGTAGTTTTCATTCTTTGTGAACTCCATACGCTCACCATTGATCTCACTGTCATAGATGAATGGGCCGGAACCTACCGGATTTGCCCAAAGGTCAGGAGCATTGATCTCTTCTGCTGTTTTTCCTTCAAATATATGTTTCGGGATGATGAAAACAGTGTCGATATCCTGCAGGAATGTATCAGGATACATAGCCTCTTTTAATTTGAAGGTTACTTCATAATCGCTGTCTGCAGTTACTTCGATAGAATCCTCGGAAAGCTCTGCTCCGGAATCATCCACACCGGCAATGTACTCCAGGTGATAACGGCTCTTTGCCTCTACAGACGGATCAGAATACATCTGGTAGCTGAATACAACGTCCTCTGCTGTAACCGGCTCACCATCAGACCATACTGCGTCTTCATGAAGCTTAAAGGTAACTGCGTCACTGGCATCGTTTACAGTCCAGGACTCAGCAAGGCGTCCCTCAATGGAACCGTCTGCGTTTGTCTGTGTCAGGCGGTCATAAATCTGGTCACAGATAAAACGGGTGTAGTTGCTTGTGGTGTTCAGCGGCATCATGGTATCCCATGCCTGGTCCATAGCAGCTGTTACTACTTTTTCCTCTGCCTCAGCAGCAGCCGGAACAGCATAACCTGCTACCATGCTTCCTGCAAGCAGGAGCGCTGCAGCCTTTTTCATGTTGAATTTCATAGGTCTCCTCCTTTTTTCTTTTGTCAGGGATGTTTTTTCTCTGACAGGTTTTGTGAAGCAAATCAGTCCGGGAAACTCCCGGAACCAATCTTATGTCAACGGACTGTCCGGCCTTGAATCAAGACCTTCATGATCCTGAGACATTACAGTTTGATTTTCGGATCCAGCGCATCGCGGATGCCGTCGCCCAGAAAATTAATACTTAACACCGTGATCAGAAGTGCAAGTCCCGGCGGAAGCCAGATCCACAGCTTCTGGGAAAGCACAGTAATGGACTGCGCATCGTAGAGCATATTTCCCCAGCTTGCTCCCGGCGGCTGTACACCCATGCCAAGGAAGCTTAACGATGATTCAGAAAGGATGGCACTCGCCATCTGGAATGTGATTGCGATCAGGATCGGGGCAAAAGAGTTTGGAAGAACATACTTTGTCACGATCTTGAAATTGGAGGTACCAATTGCCCTTGCAGATTCTACATATTCTTTCTCGGATACGGAAAGTACATTTGCATAGATCAGTCTGGCAAACTGTGTCCAGCCGAGCACACCGATGACACAGGTTACAGACCAGACAGACGGTCCCAGAACAGCAACCAGCACCAGGATCAGCACAATTGATGGAAAAGACATAAAAATATCTGCAATTCGCATAATAACTGCTTCCGCCTTTCCTCTGGCATAACCAGCAACCAGGCCAAGAGGAACTCCAATTGCGCAGCTGATCAGTGTGGAAACAAAACCAACCAGCAGAGAAGTTCTTCCGCCATACATCAGACGGGCAAAAACATCACGCCCGATAGCATCAGTTCCAAGGATGTGCGCTCCTCCCGGAGCTGCAGAAAAGGCAGTGTAATCTGAAGTATAAGGATCCAGTTTCAGGATCATGGGAAGAAAAACCACCATCAAGATTTCCACGATCAGGACCACCAGACCTGCCATAGCCATTTTGTGTTCTTTCAGTTTATCAAGTACCTCGGAAAGATAGCTTACATTTTCGTTTTTCTGTTTTTTCATTTCTGTCTTCTATCCTCCCTTATTTATAGCTGATTCTCGGATCCAGAATTCCGTATGCAACATCAGTGAGAATATTCGCAATAAGAACCGCTGCCGCGATCATAACCGTGATTCCCATAATAACCGGGTAGTCTCGTCCGTTGATCGCTGTTACCATAAGAGAACCAATTCCCGGCCATCCGAAAACCTGCTCGGTTACAACTGCGCCGCCTACAATAGAAGGAATGGACATTCCCACAACTGTAACGACCGGTGTAAGGGCATTTTTCAAGGCGTGCTTCATGATCACTTTCCATTTGGTAAGACCTTTGGACTTGGCGGTACGAATGTAGTCGTCCTGCATAACTTCCAGCATACTGCTTCGCATGTGCCTTACCCATCCTCCGATCTGCTGAAAGGAAAGGACCAGACAAGGCAGGATCATGTGCTTCATCAGATCTCCGAATGTATGAGCTCCGCTTGAGCTGTACATTCCTCCTGATGGCAGAATGTTAAACACAATGGCGAACAGATAAATAAATACCAGTCCTACAAAGAAGTTCGGAGTCGCCATCATCAGCATAGACAGACCGCCGGAAAAGTAATCTCTTCCTGAATTCGGCCTGGAGGCAGCAAAGATTCCAAGAGGAATGGATACGATCAATGACAGTACAATGGAGCTTGCTGCCAGAATCGCAGTAGCCGGAAGACGCTCCAGTATCATCGCTGCCACCGGTCTCTGGGTGCTGTAGGAAAATCCCAGATTTCCCGTAAGCAATTGTTTCAGCCAGGTAAAATACTGAATGATCACCGGCTGATCCAGTCCAAGTGCCACTCTCTTACGTTCCAGCTCTGCCGGAGTAATTCCCGGATCTGCCAGAAGTGCATCCAGCGGTGAACCAGGCGCCATATTCAGAATAAAATAGGCCAATATGGTAATTCCGAAAAAAGTGGGAATGGCAATCAGTATTCTTTTTAATATGTATTTCCACTTCATAGTGTTTTCCCTTCATCTCCTTTTCCTAGAACCTGTTTGAAAAAGTATTTCCGCAAGCTCCCGCAAATTGTGGCGCACATCTTGCAGAAAGCCTTTTTCAACCACGCTCTACCATAATCCGGATAATCTCTTTATCCGTTTCGCACATACCTTCCTTCGCCAGCTGTCCCACGTTCCGGATGGTATTTTCCACACCGTGGGTAACGATTCCATCACCGCCGTAGAACTGCTGTCCCTGTATGTACATTTCATAGCCCATGATTCCGGCATCGACTGCTGCTGAAATCTTGGCTGCGCAGGAGGCTTTCGCTCCGTCACAGATGATTCCGGAAACAATTGCCAGGGAATTCACGATTGTATGTGCAATTACTTCATAATCGCCGCCGTAGAGATAAGCAATTCCCGCACCGCTTCCACAGCCTGCACTTACTGCACCGCAATAGGCAGAAAGAGTTCCGATTCCAGTCTTCAGATGAATGGTTACAAGATTGGAAAGCACCAGGGCGCGAAGCATTTTGTCATGGGAAACCTGCAGCTCTCTGGCAAATTCAATGACCGGAATGCTGGCAGTCATGCCCTGGTTGCCGCTTCCGGAGTTGATCACCACAGGAAGCTCGCAGCCATTCATTCGGGCATCGGAACCGGCTGCTGCCTTGGCTCTGGCACGGATCTTAATATTGTCGCCGTAGGTGTGAAGAAGGACTTTTCCGATGTTCGCTCCATAGTTTCCACGAAGTCCCTCCTCAGAAATGGCTGTATTGTAACGGATCTGACGCTCCAGAACCTCCTTTACATCTTCTGTGTCAACAGTATTGGCAAAGTCGATAATGTCTTCTATGTTTAATATGGAATGGTCGGTCTTTTTCTCTTCCTTACCTGAACAGACATCTTTCCGGAAAACAGGCTGGCCGTTTTTCTCAATAAGGATGATGTTGGTGTGCGTATCTACAATGCGGACACGGGCCGTTTCAGTACCTTTGGTTACGGTCAGATCGATTTCAAATACATGCCCGGTGGATGCCGGAGTGATCCTGGGTTTCACCTGATCCATGTAGGACTTGATTTCTTCCTTCTGACCGGATGTTACTCTTGCAATTACTTCAAGGAGCGCTTCCGCATCGCCTGCGATCACACCCGCGCACAGAGCAGCTGCAATTCCCCTCATGCCGCCAGTATTGGGAACGATGACGCTTTTTACATTTTTGATAATATTTCCACTTACTTTAATATCCAGCTGTTCCGGCAGATTACCTAAAGTTTTTCTCGCCACTGCGCCTGCATAGGCAATGGCAATGGGTTCGGTACATCCCATTGCAGGAACCAGTTCTTCCTCTAGGATTTTTACGTAAGCCTGGTATTTTTCATCACTTTTGTGCAATGTTTTCTCCTCGCTTTCGCACAACATTATAAATACTTTAGCACACTATCTTCTTAAAATCAATTAATTCCAGAAATTTTATATTTAGAAAAATCCCGAACTATATTTGTGAATTTTGTTTTTGTTAATCACTTCGCGAATATAATCCGGGTGCAGATTTTTTATTTGGAATCAGATCACAGGATTCTTTTTAGAAATAGTCATATCCGCCATGAATGTCTACAACGCTTCCATTCATGTATCCATTTTTCAGAACTTCGTATGCCATATCTGCCACTTCTGAGATCTCACCAAAGCGGTGAAGCGCAATCTTACGGTTAATGCGTTCATAGCTTTCCGGAGTGCGGTTTTTGTGCCAGCTGGTTTCAATGAATCCCGGGGCAATGGCATTGACCCGGATCTGCTTTGGTTCCAGTTCTTTTACTAGGGATTTGGTAAGGAAATGAATGGCGGATTTGGTGACACCATACACCAGGGATGAGGAATAAGCCTGCTGTCCTGCGTAGGAGCCTGTAAAAAGAATGCTGCCGCCTTCGCTCATAATGGGGCGAAGTTCTTTCACCAGAAATACCGGAACAGACAGGTTGGTATTCACAATTTTGGTCCATTCGTTGAAGGTGTAGTCTTCATATTTCGCATAGGTGCTGATTCCTACGTTGTTTATCAGCCAGTCTACATGGCTCGCTTCTTCTTTGACCCGGGATACAAATTTCATCATTTCATCATAGGATGACATATCAGCCTGGAGCAACCGGATTTTTTTCTGATTTTCCTCTGTTTGTGCATGAAGAAATTCCTCCGCCTGCTCCGTGTTATGTCCATAGCTCACATATAAAATATCGTCCGACGCAGAATTTTCCAGAATTTTCTCCGCAATCCCTCTTCCGATTCCAGATGTACCGCCGGTGATTATGGTTACTTTGCTCATGGGGTGTCCTCTTTTCTGTATATTTTATTACTATTTAGTATGTTGAAAGTTGTTAAAGGCGGACGCATTCGGACAATG